>NZ_JASOLS010000015.1:0-70779 GCF_030215295.1 Corynebacterium sp. UMB6689
CTGAACCCCAGCACATCATCCAGCTGCTCGCCAAGGTTCTTGAAGTCTATCAGGGGTAATGAGAACTGAACCCCAGCACATCATCCAGCTGCTCGCCAAGGTTCTTGAAGTCTATCAGGGGTAATGAGAACTGAACCCCAGCTTCTTGATAGACCAGCCCACAACATCGTGAAGTCTATCAGGGGTAATGAGAACTGAACCCCAGCATACCAACGTCTTGTACGATTCGCTCGAGAAGTCTATCAGGGGTAATGAGAACTGAACCCCAGCTGAGCACACACCTCACCGGCCCTCGGAAGAAGTCTATCAGGGGTAATGAGAACTGAACCCCAGCGGGCAATTGTACGGCAGACAGAAGGGTTGAAGTCTATCAGGGGTATTGAGAACTGAACCCCAGCCTCACTACCCTGCTATCAATAGCTTAGTGAAGGATTTCCAGGGACGCGGAAAGTCGAATTGTCGCAAAGACTCTGAAATTGATCTCATCATCTATTGACAGCGAAGCGCCGTAGCCCTAGCTTAATTCTTCTAACTTCTTAAGGAGGAATCATGCTACTTGCTGAAGCCTTGGCCGAGCGCGCCCAGGCGCAGGAGCGCCTCAACTCGCTGAGTGACCGGCTCGCGGCGACGGTCCGCATTCAGGAAGGCGATGAACCGGATGAGAACCCGACGGATCTCCTCCGTGAGCTGGAAGGCGTGACCAAGCGCATCGATGAGCTCGTCATCGCCATCAACGCCACGAACACGGCCACCGCGTTCGACGATGAGATCACGCTCATGGAAGCGCTGGCGCTGCGTGATGGTCTGCTGCGCAAGCGCCGCATCTACCAGGGATTGGCAGAGCGTGCGGGTGCGCGCCACGACCGTTACTCCCGCTCGGAGATCAAGTTCGTGGCCACGGTGCCCGTGCCGAAGTTGCGCGAGCGCGCCGATGATCTGGCCCGCCAGTACCGCGAGCTAGATACCCGCATCCAGCAGCTGAACTGGAATACGGAACTGATAACTAAATAAGGTCTGCCGCTAGTTGTGCCGCATTCTTGCGGCACGTCATGTCGTTCGACACGTAGTCATGTCGCGCGTCAAGCGCGCGACGGTAGCCCACACCCTTCGCAGCGAGCGCAACCCTTACTGGGCAGGGAAGAGCCCAGTGCTTCTCAGGCGCCTTCGTAGCGCAAGAAGGCAGGGAGGTTCGATTCCGTCCCACTGTATGGTGTACCGCGCTGGTACGGAGTACACGTGCACATTGACGGGGATAATCCCGCAGTATTGTTTATTGTTTATCACCGCCGCGCTGGGCGGAGAGTGTGGGTGAGGGTTTGGGAATGGGGACTATACTTCCGGCGCACCGCTTTCCAATTAAGCTGGTGTGCCATGAGCGAGCAGAAAAACTACAGCACCGATAATCCTTTCAAGCCGGAACTCTGGCGCCCCGTTGAGGGCTTTGAAGACCTGACGGATATCACCTATCACCGGCTCATCAGTGACGGTCCGAAGCCCCAGCGCAAGGACGGCATCGTCCGCATCGCCTTCGACCGCCCCGAGGTGCGCAATGCGTTTCGTCCGCACACGGTGGATGAGCTTTATCGCGCGCTGGACCACGCGCGTCGCGCCCCGGATGTCGGCACGGTATTGCTGACCGGCAACGGGCCCTCCCAGAAGGACGGCGGCTGGGCGTTTTGTTCCGGTGGTGACCAGCGCATCCGCGGCCGCTCCGGCTACCGCTACGCCACGGAGCACGCGCATGATGACGCGACTGCCGATGAATCCACCGTGGACACCGCCCGCGAGAAGGTTGAGGGCGGCCGCCTGCATATCTTGGAGGTCCAGCGCCTCATCCGCACCATGCCCAAGGTGGTCATCGCCGTGGTCAACGGTTGGGCCGCCGGCGGCGGGCACTCCCTGCACGTGGTGTGCGATATGACCATTGCCTCCCGCCAGGAGGCCCGCTTCAAACAGACTGACGCCGACGTCGGCTCCTTCGATGCCGGCTATGGCTCGGCCTACCTGGCCAAGATGGTGGGCCAAAAGTACGCCCGCGAGATCTTCTTCTTAGGCCGCACCTATGACGCACAGCGCATGTATGAGATGGGTGCGGTCAACGAGGTAGTTGACCACGCCAATCTGGAGGACGCCGCCATCCAGATGGGGCGCGAAATCAACATGAAGTCCCCCACCGCCCAGCGCATGCTCAAGTTCGCCTTCAACCTCACCGATGACGGCCTCATGGGCCAGCAGGTCTTCGCCGGCGAAGCCACCCGCTTGGCCTACATGACAGACGAGGCCGTCGAGGGCAAGGAGTCCTTCCTTCAGAAGCGCGAGCCCAACTGGGATGACTTCCCGTACTACTACTAATCGTCATTCCTCGAGGAGAATCCACAGTGCTGTATTTCGCCATTGCCCTCGCGGCCATCGCGCTCATTGCCGTCATCGCATCGCGAGTGTGGATGTTACGCCGCATCCAGCAGGCTCAGAGGGACGGTGAGCGCCCCTTCGATCAGGAGGATGAGCTCATCAACCCCTATGAGCACCGCGGGCGGTAACCTAGCTAACCGTGACCATCCTCTCTCCTCTGCCTGTCAATCCACATGACCCCGCCGCCATCCTCCCTGATCTGGAAGCGGCCATCGCAGGACAAGCCACCTTCCTGCCCGTCCCGGCGGAGGACCGCACCCGCGCGCAGCTCCTGCGCAACCACATGCGCGCAGGAGAACCCATTGACTCCTCCATCGCGCTGGTCGTGGCCACCTCCGGGTCCACGGGCACACCGAAGGGCGCGCAACTCACGGCCGCCAACTTGGTCTCCAGCGCCGATGCCACGCACCGGGCTCTCGGCGGCACCGGCCAGTGGCTGCTAGCCATGCCTGCCGCCCATATCGCGGGAATCCAGGTATTAATCCGCTCGCTCGTCGCGGGTGTAGAGCCGCTCTGTCTTGACCTGTCGGAAGGTTTTTCTATCCCCGACTTCGCCTGCGCCGCGCACGAGCTGGCCGCCACCGGGGATCGCTCATACACGGGACTGACCCCCATGCAGCTGGCTAAGGCCATGGATTCGCTAGAGGGAATCGAGGCCCTGCGCACCTTTGACGCCATCCTCGTCGGGGGTGCTGCCACCCACCCGCAACTGTTGGAGTCAGCGAAGAAGCTGCGCATCACCATCGTCACCACCTACGGTTCCTCGGAGACTTCCGGTGGCTGCGTCTACAACGGACAGCCACTGGATAGCGCTCGTGTTCGCCTCGGCGAGGAGAACCGCATCTACCTCGGCGGGCCCATGATTGCGCAGGGCTACCGAAACGTGGACTCAGATGCCTTCGTGGTCGATGAGTCCGGCACCTCGTGGTTTGCTACCTCCGACGCCGGCGCGCTTCACGACGGCCACCTCACCGTCACCGGGCGCCTCGACAACATCCTGAACACCGGCGGTTTAAAGCTCCATCCAGAACAGCTCGAACAGCACATCCTTCGCGTGCCGGGAGTGGACGGCGTGTGCGTGGTCGGCATCCCCCACCCACGCTTGGGACAGATGATCGTCGCTGCCTATACCGGATGGACGGATGTCGGCGATATCCTTGTGGCTCTCGACGATAGTGGCCTTCCCCGGTGGCAAATCCCCAAGGACTTCAAGCGCCTGGCCCAGCTCCCCACCACCGGCCCCGGCAAGGTAGACCGCCTCGCCGTCGCCCGCATGTGGGACAGCTAAGCCTCCGCTTCGCCAAAGCTGCGTACGGCAATGCCGCGCGCAGCGGATTCCCCGAGGGGGAAGTGCGCACCACCGTCGACGGCAACCTCGAGCACACCCGCAACCGAGGGGGCAACGACGGTCAATTCCACTCCCGGCCGCACTCCATATTTATCCAGGTAGCGCAAAAATTCGCCGTCAGCGTCAGTGACCTGCTCCACGGTGACGGGGGTCTGCGCGGGGACGTCGATAAGCGTAATGCGCGAGACCGGCTCGGCAGTGCCGTCCGGGGCAGGTATGGGATCACCATGCGGATCGCGGGCGGGGTTGCCCAGGAAAGAATCGAGACGTTCAACGAGCCTGTCGGACGTCGCGTGCTCTAGCATTTCTGCCTCATCGTGCACCTCATCCCAGGTATAGCCCAGAGTGCGCACGAGGAAGGTTTCCAGGAGTCGATGCCGGCGCACCATTGTCACAGCCAGCCGCCGGCCTTCCTCAACAAGCCGGACTCCAAAGTAGCGCTCATGTTCCACCAGCCCCTTCGCGGCCAGGCGTTTGACCGCCTCCGACGTGGTGGGCAGCTTCTGCCCCGCCGCTTTAGCTAGGTCCCCCAGCGGCATCGCGGTATTAGCGCCCTCTTTCTCCTCATAGGTCCAGAGGATCTTGAGGTAGTCCTGGGTGCGTTCGGGCAGCTCACTGATGTGCATACCCCCCATCGTAGTTCAGCCTATCGCTTCCAAAGGTTTCAGGACTTATGCTCTTTCAAGTTCAATCTATTGAACATCGACATTCACTTTTAATAAGAGAGGTTTCCCGTGAAGAAACTTATTGCGCTTCTCCTCGCTTCCCTCGTGGCTGCCACCGCGCTGACTGCCTGCACCAGCAGCGACTCCGCCGAAGCCCAGGACGACAATCTGACGATCTTCGCCACGACCGGTTACTTGGCTGATGCGGCCGCCAACATCGCCCCGGACGCCGACATCACCACCATGGTCGGCCCCGGCGGCGATCCACACACCTACCAGCCCACCACGCGCGATATTGAAAAGATGCAGGACGCCGACCTCGTCCTCTGGAATGGCCTTCACCTCGAGGCGCAAATGGTGGACCAGCTCTCCTCCCTCGGTGAGAAGCAGCTAGCTGTCGGCGAACAGCTCGATACTGCTGACCTCCTGCCGTGGCCCGAGCAAGGCGACAAGGGCGAAAAACTCTACGACCCGCACATCTGGAATAGCCCCGAGCTGTGGAGCCAGGTCGTCGATCACATCGGCACCAAACTCGGTGAAATCGACTCTGACAATGCCGAAGACTATGCCGCGGCCGCCGATGCATATGAAGACAAGATTGCAGCCGCGCACGACAAGGCCGCTAAGGAACTCGAAAACGCCTCCCCGCGCGTTCTCATCACCGGCCATGACGCTTTCAACTACTTCGGCAAGACCTTCGACTTTGAAGTCCAAGCCACCGACTTCGTCACCACCGAAGCCACCAAGTCCGCCACTGAGATCTCCGAGCTCGCGGATACCATCGCGGAGAAAAAGGTCCCCGTTATCTTCCAAGATAACCAGGCGAACCCACAGGCCATCACTTCTCTCAAGGAAGCCGTAGAATCCCGCAACTGGACAGTCACCATCTCGGATGAGGAGCTCTTTGCCGATACCCTCGGCCCGGAAGCCCCCACCGATACCTACCTCGGAGCCTTTGAGCACAATGCTAGCGCCGTGGCGAAAGCACTGAGCTAATGCTCCACGTTGAAAACCTCACCGCCGGCTATCCCCGCACGCCGGTGCTTCACGACGCCACCTTCACCCTCACCCCCGCGACCATCACCGGACTGGTAGGCGCGAATGGGTCGGGAAAGTCCACTCTGGTCCGCACGCTGGTCGGGCTCCTTCCGCCACTAGCCTGCGGGTCGATGACCTTCGATGGCGTCGATCTTGCGCATTTTCGGCAGCGGCTCGGGTACATGCCACAACATGCGAATATCGACTGGAGTTACCCTGCCACCGCCTTCGACGTTGCCCTGATGGGCCGCACCGCCGGGCTGCGCTGGTGGCAGTGGCCCAGCCGCGCTGACAAAGACGCCGCCCACGCAGCACTTGCTCGCACCGGAATGCAGGCACACGCGCAACTGCCAATTTCCGCGCTATCTGGTGGGCAGCGCCAGCGCGTGTTGTTGGCGCGCACGCTCGTTAGCGATCCGGAATTCATCATCCTGGACGAGCCCTTCGCTGGTGTTGATGCCGCAAGTCAGCGCGCCATCATGGATGTACTCAAGGAACTGCGCGACAACGGCGTGACCATCCTGCTGGTGCACCACAACCTGGCGGAAGTCGCCGACTTTTGCGATGAGGTCCTCATGGTCGGCCACGGCCGGCTCATTGCTGCTGGCCCCACCGAACAGGTTCTCACAGAGTCCGCCATTGCCGATATGTTTTCCCTGCCATCATGAACCCACTCGAGCTTCTTCAGAACTACACCTATACCCAGGCACTCCTGGGTACCGTGCTGATCGGTGGCTGCGCCGGCGCGCTCGGCCCATTGGTATATGTTCGCCGCACCAGCCTGCTGGCCGATGCCATCTCGCATTCTTCCCTGCCCGGCCTGCTCACCGCCTTCCTCGTGGCCACCGCCATTGGCTGGGACGGGCGAAACGTCTGGCTCCTTGCTTGTGGAGCCCTGCTCACCGGAACGCTTGCGGTGGTCTGTATTCACCTCATCCCGCGGTTGACTCCCCTGGGGCAAACCACTGCGATGGCGGCCACGCTGACCACGTTTTTCTCGGTAGGCATGCTGCTCATGCAGTATATTTCCCGCCGACCATTGCCTGGCAAGGCCGGAATCCAGGATTATTTGCTGGGAAATGCCTCCACGCTCACTCGCGCGGATGTGCGCTCCACACTCATCATCGGTGGCTGCGTGCTGCTTTTTCTTTTCCTCATTCACACCCGGCAGGCCGCGGTCACCTTTGACTCAAGTTTTGCCCAGGTAGCCGGCATTCGCGCCTCGTTCCTCAACGCGGCTAGTTTCTTCGCCCTCACCGCCATCACGGTGCTCGGTGTCAAAGTCGTCGGCGTGGTACTCATGGTCGCCGTAGTCATCAGCCCTGCCGCCGCTGCCCGCCCCTGGACCACGCGCTTGCTACCTTTCATCGCGCTCTCCGGGTTCCTCGGCGCGGCCACCGCTGCTCTCGGCTGCTATGTCTCCATTGCGCACGGCCCGCTGCCCACCGGTCCGGTCATCGTCCTGGCTCAGGCAGCGCTCGTCACCATCAGCCTCCTCAGCAGAAAGCTCGCCTCATGACCCTCGCCGCCACCGCTTGTCTCCTTGCCGTCCTGACCGCCTTGGCCTGTGCTATCCCCGGCACCTTTGTTGTCCTCAAAGGCCAGGCCATGCTTATCGACGGCATCGGCCATGCCGTCCTTCCCGGGATTGCCATCGGTTACCTCTTTACCTCCGATCTGGATTCGCCCGTGCTGCTCGCTACCGCGGCTGCCGGCGCCTTGGTAGTAGCGTTGGGGACCGATGCGCTCCAGCGAAGCCCACTGGTGACTGCTGATTCCGCCCTCGGGTTGGTCTTTCCCGCCCTGTTTGCCGCCGGAGTCATCTTGATCTCCACGCACATGAGCCACGTGCACCTTGATGTCCACGCGGTTCTCGTCGGTGATCTCAACCTCGCGGCCTTCTCCAACCCTAACTATTGCTACATCATGGCCGCAGTGCTGGGTATCAATGCTCTCTTCCTCGCCCTTACACTGCCGCGTTTATCCGCCACGACTTTTGACGCCGATTTTTGTGCCGCAGGCGGGGTGCCCACGCGCGTTCTTCACGTCATTTTTATGACCGTGGTTGCCTGCACTGCCACCGCCGCTTTTCACGCTGCCGGTGCCATGCTGGTCATCGCGCTCATGGTATTCCCGTCGATGACTGCGCGACTGCTTACTCAGCGCGTGCCCACGCTGGTGTTGACTGCCTGTGGCGTTGCCGCGATCAGCGCAGTCGTTGGATTTTGGGTTGCCTATGTCCTCGACGCAGCTACCTCTGCCGCAATGACAGTCACCAATGCCGTCGTTTTCGTCGCGGTGCTCATTATCTACCGCCTTCGCCAACGCACCAGCTCATTGCCGCAGCGAACCACACCAGTGGCACAATAGTGAGCATGTCTGCCTTTTCCGCCACTCCTGCCGATTGGCTCCAGGGTGCTCGCCCGCATACCTGGGCCAATGCCTTTGCTCCCGTTATCGCTGGTACCGGCGCTGCCGCCGCGGCGCATGGTTTGCACTGGGGCCGGGCGTTGCTGGCACTCATCGTGGCCTGGGCACTCATCATCGGTGTGAACTACGCCAACGACTACTCCGATGGCATCCGCGGCACCGATGATGACCGCACCGGCCCCCAGCGCCTCACCGGCGGCGGGCTGGCCAAACCACAGCACGTCAAGTTCGCCGCCTTCGCTTGCTTCGGCGTGGCCGCCATCGCGGGAATTTCGCTCTCCCTGGCTGCCAACGCAGCTTGGTTCATCCTCGTCGGCGCCGTGTGTATCGCCGGCGCCTGGTTCTATACCGGTGGCAAGAACCCCTACGGCTACCGCGGGTTCGGAGAAATCGCCGTTTTCGTATTCTTCGGGCTCGTCGCCGTCCTGGGCACCGAGTACACGCAGGCCGGCCGCATCACGTGGACGGGCCTTGCCTTAGCCGTGGGTATCGGCGGTATGAGTGCGGCGGTAAACCTGGCCAATAACATCCGGGACATCCCCTCCGATAAGGCCACCGGCAAGATCACTTTGGCGGTGCGCCTAGGTGATAAAAAGTCCCGCACGCTATTCATGACACTCTTGCTGCTGCCGGTACTACTCACCATCGGCCTAGCCTTCGATTCCTGGGCCGCGCTCGCTTCGCTGCTCTACTTCCCCCTCGCGCTGGGTGCTATCCGCACCGTCAACCGCGGCGCACGCGGCCCGAAACTCATCCCAGTACTTGGCATGGCCGGCCGCGCAATGCTGGTGTGGGCGGTTATCAACGCTGTAGCGCTGGCTCTGGTTTAACCACCGATTTAGCGGCCGGCCAGCTCCTCTTGGACCCACTTCTTGTGGGCCTTGCGCTGCGCGGAGTACTCCGCCAGCGTCTGAGTGGCTTCCATGCGCCACGTGGAGAAGATCAGCATGGACAGCGGCAGCGCCACAAACAACGCCAACAGGGCGGAGACCAACAGCGGAAAGGCCCCGAGTACCGCCATGGCCAGCAGCTGAATTACCGCGGTGAGCACAATGAACAGCACCACGCGGGCAGCCCCGTACTTCCACAAAGCGACGCGGGAGCGGCGCTTGAGCGCCGGGTCCGGCTGGGGCGGTTCGGGGTTCTGGGAAGTGTTGGTGGTGTTTTCTGTCTGACTCATAATTCTCACTTTTGCTTTGCGGGCATTCCGTAGAATACAACGCATGGGTCGATTGATACTACTACTCTTGTTTGTCCTCGCGGCGGTCCTCGTATGGAAGGCCTTTGGTCCGTCGAGTTGGAATAAGAAGGTGCAGCAGGCACAGCAGCCGCAGCGCCCCGCAATCAAGGGCCCAGACGATGACGAAGAGTTCCTGTGGAACCTAGAGAAGCAGCGCTTCAAAGAGCGCCGCGCCAGGGAGCGGGAGGCAGAGCGCCAAGAAGAAGAGCGCCGCCGTCGCTCACAGGGTTCACAAGGTTCCCAGAAACCCAAGGCCCCCGAGGACAAAGACGGTAGAGGCGAAGAAGCCGACGAAGCCTAAGCCTTCGGCTCGAAGGTCATCTCAAGGCCGAGGGCCTCAGCCACCGCAATCACCTTTTCCCAGCGCACGCCAGAGCCGCCGTGCTCGATGGTGTGCAGCGTGGAGCGCGAAATCCCGGCCTTCTCAGCCAGCGCCTGCTGCAAGATACCGAGTTCTCGGCGGCGCTGCGCAAAGCCCTCACCGAGAGCGATGAGCTGCGGGTTATCGCCCGCCGGCTTGCCCTGCTTGTGCCGCGGCTTAGGGGTCTCCGCCATTTAGTTCAGCCCCGCATAGGAGTGCAGGCCGGAGACAACCATGTTGATGAAGAACAGGTTGAAGATCATGAGCAGCATCGCCGCGATGTTGATATACGGTGCGGCCTTGCGGAAGGCCGGCGTCGCACGGGCGTGCAGGTAGGCGGCGTAGAGGATCCAGGTGGCAAAGGAGACGGTCTCCTTCGGGTCCCAGCCCCAGTAGCGGCCCCATGCAGACTCCGCCCAAATGGCGCCCAGCACAATACCCAGGCCCAGGGTCGGCAGCGCCACCACGCCCAAGCGATAAGCCAAGCGGTCCAGCTTCTTCGCCGAAGGAAGCGGGCGGGCAAGCGCACCGAAGAAACCAGACTCATTACCCTTCGACTGGAATTCACGCAGCACGCTGAGCAGAGAGGCAATACCGGAGACCACGCCGATGGACGCGCCCAACGAGACCACGGTGACGTGAATCGGCAGCCAGTGGGACTGCAGTGCCGGAACCACCGGAGCGGATTCCGCATAAAGCTTGGTGGAGCCATAGAACATCAGCGCCAGAATCGGCGTGAGCAGCCACGGCCACAGGGTGCGCCACTCCTTGCGCTGCATGGCAATGGTCGCCACCACCATGGCGCCGGCGGTCACCATGAGCACGTACTCGTAAAGGTTGCCAAACGGGAAGCGCCCCGTTGCCAGACCGCGCAGCACAATGGCCGCCAAGTGTAAGGCGATACCCAACCACAGGAGCATCTGCGTCATGCCGCCGAGCTTGTCGGCGTTCTCCCGCTTCTTCGCCAGATCCGCATCTAGGTCAGCATCGGGACCAGCGCTGGCTGTCGGGGGGACGTCGCCAAGCACGGCACTGTCTGCCGAGGCCCCCACGCTGGCGAGTTCGCGCTGCTGCGCCACAGCACTCGTGCGGGAGCGCATAGCCTCGATGATGCTGTGCATCCGGCCGTAGTAGACCAGGGACAACACCAAGGCGAGAGCATAAACGACGAACGCGGTTTGCACCGCGATGTCGGAAAAGTTGGACAGATTTTGATCAACCTGCATGAGTGGGAAACCTTGCCTTCACAATCGTGCCTACACCGTGCTTCACGCACGAGGCTGCATGAGCGGAGAGATTTATGGTGCTCATAAGAGTACCCCCCCTTCCCAGCAGTATCCAACTTTTGACGGATACACTCCGCGCCTTTAGTCGGCGGAGTAGAGCTCGTCTTCCTCCACCTCATCGGGATCCGGCAACTCCAAGAGCTCGCGGTGAAGCTTATGGAATTCCTCAGACCAACCCGCGCGGTCGGTGCGGGCAAGACCGCCCATCTCGATGTCGGTGCCGCCGTTGGCGCCAGGTCGGATGCGCACCCACACGCGGCGGCGCTTAATCACCAGCGAGCCAACCAGCGATACCAGCATGACCAGAGCGGACACCAGAACCCAGCTTTGGAAGGGGTCATAGGAAACCTGGTAGTTCGCGAACTCGGAGGCGCCATCGAAGGTGATCTTCGTGCCGTCGTCCAGCGTGACCGATTCACCTTGGTTCAGGTTGACGCGGTCGATCTTTTGCAGCTGCCCCGAATGGACCAGGCTGGTGTCAAGGGAAAAGAGGGACTGCGGGGTACCCGTGTCCAGGCCGGCATCGCCGCGGTAGATATCGATAGCCACGGCTGGGTCCAGCATCGCCGGGTAGGAAGACTGCAACAGCTTGCCGCTCTCGCCGGACCACTCGGCGGTCGGGGCAAACAGGCCCTGGATGGCGATCTGGTTCTGGCGGCGCTCAAACAGGTCCGGGTACATGCCCGCCGGCGGGTCGAAACGCATGACACCCGAGGACAGGAAGAACGTGGTGTCATTGGGCTGAAATTGGATGGTCTGCGTGCGCTTCTCGCCGTTGGGCCACTCCACCGTCATCGTCGGCGCAAAACCGTGGCCCTGCAGATAAACGCGGTTATTCTCAATGCGCAGCGGGTGATTGACCTGCAGCTGGTAGTCTTCCCAGGTCTCCGGATCCGTGAAGATATCGTCGCCTGCGGCATAGGACACGTTCGAGGTGAACATCTCCGCCTGGCCATTGGGCAGGTAGTCCGCGGTGAAGTCGTGGGCCTTAAAGCAGAAGGGGTGCAGGCCGGTGCCGTCGAACAGCGGGCCGGCGCGGAAGGAGTCATAGACAGAGGTTGATGTATTACAGAATTCCGTGGACTGTGGCTGTTCCTGGGTCTGGCCCTGGGAGTTCTTCTCCGTCACCACGATGACCTGGCCTTCATAGTGCACCAGGCGCCCGGCTGCCATGGTCAGCAGGATAGCCACCAGCGCGATGTGGAAGATGAGGTTGCACAGCTCGCGGGCATAACCGCGCTCCGCGGAGAAGGACTGCGCACCCGCACGGTCCTTGCCTGGGGAGACCTCATTGACGCGCCACTTCTTCAACATGGTTTTGGTGGCAGCCGCGATCTCCTCCGGGGATTTCTCCGAATGCCCGGTGGCGTTCAGCGGCATCTTATTCAAGAACTTCGGCGCGCGCGTCGGTGGGGTGCGGTAGGCCTTGTAGTGATCCCAGGAGCGCGGGATGATACAGCCCACCAGAGAAATCATGAGCAGGACGTAGATGGCCTGGAACCAGACGGAGGAGAAGACGTCGAAAAGCTGCAGCTTATCGTAGATCTCCGCCACCTTGCCGTTGGTCTCAATGAAGTCATTGACATTGGACTCATTGAGCGAGCGCTGCGGCAGGAGCGAGCCCGGAATGGCAGCAATGGCCAGCAGGAAGAGCAGCGCCAGCGCGGTGCGCATACTGGTCAGCCAGTGCCAGGCCTTGCGGATGTATCTCACGAAAAATTCTCCTTTAAATCAGCGTCGCGCCATAGGACACGGTCCACTGGCGGATGGCGTTGATGAAATCTGCCCAGAGCCCGGTCAGCAGCGCCAGACCGACGAGGATCATGGCGATGCCGCCAACGATCTGGATGGTCCGGGAGTGCGTGCGCATCCAGGACACGGTGCGCATCGCCTTGGCGGAGCCTAGTGCCACAAGTAGGAAGGGCAGGCCGAGGCCCAGGCAGTAGCCGATGATCAGGATCGTGCCGCGCAGCGCGGTGGTTCCTTCGGTGCCGACGGAGACGGACAAGATCGCTGCCAAGGTGGGGCCCAGGCACGGGGTCCAGCCCAGGGCGAAAACCCCGCCGAGCAGGGGCGCGCCCAGCCATGTGGTCCAGCGCCGCGGTGCCATGCGCGTGTCCTTCTGCAGCACCGGCACCACGCCCATGAACACCACGCCCATAAGAATGGTGATGATGCCACCGGCGCGCATGAGGGTGTCCGCGTTGAGGGTCAGCGCCGAAATGGCACCGAAAACCGACACCGTAGCGAGGACAAACACGATGGTAAAGCCCAGCACGAAGAGTGCTGCGGCACCGACCACGGCCCAACGCCGGCGCTTGCCGACGCCCACCCCCAGCTCCTCGTCATAACTAACCTCTCCGCCCACCACGGAGGCGAGGTAGGAGATATAACCCGGAACCAGTGGAACCACACATGGCGAGGCGAAGGAGACCAACCCGGCCACAGCGGCGGCGAGCACTCCGATAAGGAGCGGGCCGGACACGGCGGCATCAGCAAAGCTTTGTCCCACGCCGTCAGCGGCAAGGATCACTGTTCTTTCTCCAGCTCGTCGACGACCTCGAGGACATCCTTCTCCGTGATCTCCGTCAGGAAGACTGCGGCGGGGCGGTGCTGCTTATCCAACACGATGGTGGTGGGCACCACGGAGGTAGGAACGCCGCCAAGGGCCGCAGCCGTCTTGAAGGGCGGATCGTAGATGGAGGGGTACTCCAGGCCGTTATCGGCCATAAAGTCCCGGGAGATCTCCGGGTTGAAGTCCTTGACATTGATGCCTAGCACGGTGCCGACCTTGCGCTTTTGCAGCTCCGAGTGGATGGCCTGGAGGTCATCTGATTCGGAGCGGCACGGCGCGCACCACTGGCCCCAGGAGTTGAGGACGACGATCTGGTCCTGAAAATCCGAGAGCTTGATCGTCGTGGACTCATCCCGCAGGTCCTCGCCGGAGAAATCCCTGAGTGGTTTGCGGTCTGCTTCCTCGTAACGAATGGTGGTCTGCCCGCCGGGTGAAATGAACTCGAAGGTGCCGCCGGAAGCAACGGCGTTCTGTGCGTTTTCTTCGCTCTGTGTACAGCCAGCCAGGCTCAGCACGGCAACGACACCGGCCACGGCGGCGCGGATAGTTCTGTGCGCCATTAGATGTCCTGTGCCGGTTCGGAGTAGAAGATATCGATGATCTCGCGGTCGCGGTAGACCAACGAGGTCACCGAGGCGAGAGCACATTGGCGGTCCCACGGCGCGTGGGCCAGGCGCTTGCCCAACACGGTGCGCTGCACCATGACGATGGGCAGCTGGTGGGACACCACGATGGCCTCGTGCCCCTCAGCCTTGGAACGAGCGCGCTCAGCGGCGTCCATCATGCGCGCGGCGATCTCCTCGAAAGGCTCGCCCCACGAGGGCTCAAGCGGGTTGACCATGAGCGGCCAGCGCTGCGGGTTCCACAGCTGCGAGTTCCAACCCTTGGTGCGCAGGCCCTCGAAGCGGTTGCCGGACTCGATGACGCCCTTGTCGACGTCCACCTCCAAGCCCGTCACCTGCGCAATCGGCAGCGCGGTTTCCTGCGCGCGCTGCAGCGGCGAGGCCGCCAGGTAGGTCACGTCATGGCCCTCAAAGGCTTTCGCCGTGCGTGCGGCCATGGAATGCCCACGGGAGGACAAGTGATAGCCCGGGATGCGCCCGTAGAGGATCTTATCCGGGTTATAAACCTCGCCGTGGCGGACGAAGTGGACGATGGTGGTGGACATATGCCTGTGTCTATCCCCTCAACATGGTTGGTTTAGTGCGGGCGCTGCGCGCTGGCAGCGGCCTGGGCGGCAGGCGTGAGAGCTGCCTCGATTACCTCAAAATCTTTGTCCGTGAGCGCATCAGACACAAACCAGGTCTCGAAGGCTGACGGCGGGACGTACACGCCGCCCTCCAGCAGTGCGTGGAAGAAGGGGGCGAAACGCCAGGTATCGGCGGCCTGCATATCGGCGAAGTTGCGGCCCTGGCCCTCGGCGAAGCGGATGGAGAACATCGTCTCTGCGCGCTGGATGTGGTGTGCCACGCCGGCGGCATCAAGCGCCGCCGTTATCAGGCCGGTCAGGCGGTCCGCGTTGGCCTGCAGGCGCGGGTACAGCTCTTCGTTTGCGAGCTCCAGTGATGCTAGGCCGGAGGCCATCGCTACCGGGTTACCGGACAGCGTGCCCGCCTGGTAGACGGGGCCCGACGGTGCCAGCGAAGCCATCACGTCGGCGCGTCCACCGAAGGCAGCAGCCGGCAGGCCACCGGAGACCACCTTGCCGAAGGTCACCAGGTCACCCGCTACCCCATCGACGCCGAACCAGCCCTTGTAGGAGGTACGGAAGCCGGTCATGACTTCATCGAGGATGAGCAGGGCGCCGTCGGCATGCGCGATCTCCTTGAGCGCGGCATTGAAGCCCTCCTCCGGGGCCACGGTGCCCATGTTGCCGGCAGCTGCTTCCGCGATGATGCAGGCGATCTCTCCCGGGTGCGCGGCAAAGGCCTCGCGGACAGCATCTAGATCGTTGTACGGGACGACGATGGTATCTGCGGCCGAAGCGCCGGTCACGCCCGGGGAATCCGGGAGCGCGAAGGTGGCCACGCCGGAGCCAGCCGATGCCAACAGCGCGTCCACGTGGCCGTGGTAGCAGCCTTCAAACTTCAGGACCTTGGCACGACCGGTGAAACCGCGGGCCAGACGCACGGCGGACATGGTGGCCTCGGTACCGGAGTTGACCAGGCGCACCTGCTCCACGGCGGTGCGCTTGACGATGTGCTCCGCCAACAGCGTCTCGCCCTCGGTCGGGGTACCGAAGGAGAGGCCGTCGGCAGCCGCCTTCTGCACCGCCTCCACGATGGCCGGGTGGGCATTGCCGTGGATCATCGGGCCATAGGAGCTGACCAGGTCGACGTACTCGTTGCCGTCGATATCCCACAGGCGGGAGCCCTCACCGCGAGCGATAACGCGGGCTTGGCCGCCCACGGATCCGAAGGCGCGGACCGGGGAATTCACCCCGCCCGGGGTGACCTTGGTGGCGCGCTCGAACCACTCGGCGGACTGGGACGTATTCTGCTGGTTTAGCTGGCTGGAGTTAGGCATAGCCCACATTGTATCGGTTTTAGCCCTATACAAAAGTTGGACTCCTCTCGTGTCCCACGGTCGCTCCTCCAAAGCTTCGCGCGCGCCCTCGACACACTCGCGCTGCGCACCCGTCACTGTGGCGCTATGCTGGCAGCACACTGTTGATTCTGCCTTTCTTTATTTCGGCGCTGGGGTGCGCTGCGGAGAGGCACTACTTAAGGGGGGATTCCCATGGCTTCACGCCGATTTCTTATCATTCTTGCCTGCCTTCCGCTGTCTGCCTGTGCCACCACGCAGGCAGAAACCGCTCCGCGAAGCGAGCCCGGTCCCATTACCTCGGCCCCACCGACGTCCTGGGAGCCGAATGCCCTACCTCAGCCGGTCAACCGCTTGGGCGACACCACCTCCATCGCGCCAGCCCCAGCCGAACCAGAACCTGAAGCCCAGGCACCAGCTCCCGCACCCACGAAGGTTGAGGCACCAGCACCACAGGTAGAAACCGTTACGCTCCGTGCCCCAGCGCCAGCGCCCGCACCAGCACCGCACCCGGCCCCGCCACAGAGCCCCAAACCCAAGTTTGAGCTTCCCAAACCCCCGCACATTCCCATCCCGCCGGAAGTCCAGGAAGGGCTCGACCACATACCTACGCTTCCCCCGCTGCCCAAAGCGGAGGAGATCTACATCGACGTGCCCTTCTAAAACCTCTAAGGGTAGACCCTGATCTACCTCCTATATTCCCCCGCTGCGCATGACAAGAAACATGTCCGAGAGTTAACCTGAACCCGATTTCAATGACGGCGTTAACCTGACAGTAAGGGATTCATGAATAAGAAAGCTCTCGGCATCACTGCTGGCGCTATCGCTGCGGTTCTCCTCGCAGGCGGCGGTGGAATGTACGCACTAACCAGTGGGTCATCCGATATTCAGCTCACCGCAACCGATGTCACGACAACCGCCAAAGAAGACCTCATCAGTTCCGTCTCCGCCACCGGCACGGTTTCTGCCGAGCGCCAACTCTCGCTGACCACCTCGCTGACCGGCCCCATCCAGTCCTTGGACGCGAAAGTGGGTGACCGCGTCGAGGCCCAACAGTTGCTCGGCCGCATGGACACCACCGAAACCGAGCGTGAGCTCGAGGCCCAGCGCACCTCCCAGGAGGCAGGCAAGCTTGAGGCCGTCCATCAGATTGAGGACGCCCAGCTGCAGCTGCGCCAGCTTCAGGATTCCCTCGACCAAGGCCTCAACCCCGAGGTCAACAGCGCCCAATCCGCCGTGAACTCGGCGCAGACCGAATACGCCGAAGCACAGCGCAAGCTCGATGAAGCCTTGGCCACCAAGGGCGACCGCCCCGAGATTGCAGAGGCCCGCGCCGCCGTCGAGCAAGCACGTTCTGGTGTGCGCGATGCGGAGTCCAAGTCTTTCCAGTCCGCACTGGCCTCCCTCGGCACTGCCACCGAGGATCCCTCCGGCCTCAACACCGCCAGCGCTTTCTTGAGCTATCTGGACTCCGATGAGGCAGTGCAGGACTCCGAGCGTCAGCTCAAGCAGTCCGAGGAATCCTATGGCCGCGTCCTCCGCGGTATCGACCGCGAGCTGGGCGAACAACAGCGCGCCACCGCTTCCTCCTACCAAGCGGTTGCCGATGCCGAACGCGCGCTGCAAGCCAGCAACCTGGCCATCGAGCAGCAGATTTCTTCCCAGTCCCAGGCGGTGAACCACGCGGTGGAATCGGCGGCGTCGGCGAACGCGAACAACGCCAAGGAAAATGGGCCGCTGGAGTACCGACTCTCCCAGGCCGACCTGCGCTCCCCTCTGGCGGGCGTTGTCACCGCCGTTAATGGCCAAGCCGGCATGCCCGCCGAAGGCCCCATCCTCACCGTGGCGGATGATTCCTCCCTGCTGGTGAAATCCACGGTCAAGGAGGGCGATATCGCCCGCATCAAGGTCGGCGATGAAGTCTCCTTCACCTCGCCATCCAGCCCTGGCAAGGAGTACAAAGGCAAGGTCACCTTCATCTCTCCTACCGCTGAACAGCCCGACGTCGAGGCCGGTGCAGGCGGCGGCTCCGGCAAACCATCTGGTTCCTCCAAGCCCGAATTCCCCGTGCATATCCGCGTCGATGGCAACCGCGAAGGCCTGCGCCTCGGTTCCACCACGAAGGTGAAGATCATTACGAAGAAGGATAAGGACGCCATCACCGTGCCGCTCTCCGCCATCTATGAAGAAGGCGGCAAGAAGAAGGTCCTCGTCATCGACAATGGCACGATCCAGGCCCGCGAGGTGAAGATCGCCAGCGAATCTGATTTCTCCGCCGCCATCTCCTCCGGCCTCAAGGAGGGCGAGACCGTCATCAGCCAGGCGGATACGCACAAGGACATGGTCGGCATGTCCGCCTCCGTCGATGGCTCCGATGATGCGGAAGAGAACGCATGAGCCGCCTCATTGAAATGCGGGGAATCGTCAAACGTTTCAACGAGGGCCTCGACAGCGAGCTGACCGTCATCCCGGGCCTCGACTTCAGCGTGGACGAAGGCGAATTTGTAGCCGTCGTGGGCCAGTCCGGCTCCGGCAAATCCACGCTCATGAACATCATCGGCCTCCTCGACCGCCCCACCGCCGGCGAGTACCAGCTGGCTGGCGTGGATGCGCTGGCGCTTGGCGACGATAAACTAGCCTCCTTCCGCGGTCAGAAAATCGGTTTCATCTTCCAGAATTTCAACTTGATCGGCCGCATGTCCGCGCTGAAGAACGTGGAGATGCCCATGGTCTATGCGGGCGTTTCGGCCCACGAGCGCACCCAGCGCGCGGAAGAGCTTTTGGAGATGGTCGGCATGTCCGACCGCATGAATCACCTGCCCAATGAGCTCTCCGGTGGTCAAAAGCAGCGCGTGGCGGTGGCCCGCGCCTTGGCCAACCAGCCGGAGATTCTGTTGGCGGACGAGCCCACCGGTGCGCTGGATTCGCAGACCGGCCGCATGGTCATGGACTTATTCCACGAACTGCACCGCACGCATGGAAAGACCATTTTGTTCATTACCCACAACCCGGAATTGGCTGATGAATGCAGCCGCACCGTCACGATGAAGGACGGTGTGCTGTCATGAATTTTGCTGAATCCACCAAGATGGCGCTGACGAGCCTGCGCACCAACAAGATGCGCTCGGCGCTAACACTCTTAGGCGTCATCATCGGCATCGCCGCGGTGATCGCCATCGTCACGCTCGGCCACTCCTTGCAGGCCTCGGTTCAAAAAGACTTGGACAAGGTCGGCGCCAATAACTTCACCGTTCAGGTCAAGGAGCGCCCTGAGGAGGGCGAAGAGGAAGAAGCCGACGATCCCTTCATGGGCGGCGGCTATGTCGAAGACGAATCCGCGATGCTCACCCCGGACATGCTGGACCGCGCCAAGGAAGTCATGGGGGGTCAGATCGCCGGCATCAATATCGGCGAATACAGCTCTTATTCCGGCACCCTCGTAGTCGAGGGCGAATCCGGGGAGGAGACCGCCAACCTCCTCATCCGCCCGACCAACCCGGACTATGTCTCAGGCTCCTCCTATTCCATCGTGGCCGGGCGCTTCCTCAGCGAAGACGATATCGACTCCAGCCGGGCAGTAACCATGCTGGATAAGGAAACCGCCACCAATCTCTTCGGCGCTCCTGAAGACGCTATTGGCCAATACGTGAGTTTTGAAAGCCAGGAGGCCTCCCCCATTGAACTCGCCGTCATCGGTGTTTTTGAAGAACCGCAAACCGGCCCTCTTGTAGGCGGTGGCCCCAGCCAATCCGCCTTCGTTCCTTACCCGCTGGAAGCCGAGCTTTCCGATTCCCCCGGTGCCGGCACCGCCTTCAGCGAGGTCACCGTTCGCGGCAACCCAGACTTGGACAAGGCCGCGGTAGCCAGCAACCTGCAGCGCGTCTTCGATAGCTACTACAAGGACAACCCGGACTACATGGTCAAAGTGACCGACTTCAGCGATGACCTCGCGTCCTTGAACCAGATCTTCACCACGATGAGCCTGGTGCTCGCGGCCATCGGCGGTATCTCGCTGCTCGTCGGCGGCATTGGCGTGATGAACATTATGCTCATCACCGTCACCGAGCGCACCCGCGAGATTGGCATCCGCAAGGCGCTTGGCGCACGCCGCCGCGATATCCGCATCCAGTTCATCACAGAGGCCATCGTGGTCTGCCTCATCGGTGGACTCATCGGCATCGCCATCGGCACCGCCGCCGGCATGGCGGGTGCGGCCGCCATCGGCTCACTCGTGGCACCGCCGCTCTGGGCGGTTATCCTCTCGCTGCTCTTCTCGCTGGCTATTGGCCTCTTCTTTGGCTACTACCCTGCGGGCAAGGCCGCAAAGCTGGACCCGATTGAGGCACTGCGCTACGAATAAATCCCGCGTCGTCGTTTCAAACGACGACGCCTCCTAGTGCACCACCTTCAGGCCCACGATTCCACCAATGATCATGGCGAGGAACAGCACCTTCCAGACGGTTGCCGCCTCGTGCCCAGCGACGAAGGAGTAAACGACGGTGACCACCGCGCCCACGCCGGCCCACACCGCGTAGGCCGTGCCCACGGGGATGGACTTCATGGCCCAGCCCAACCCACCCATGGAAATGGCGCAGGCAACGAAAAAGATCACCGAGGGCCACAGGCGGCTAAAGCCCTCCGACTTATCCAGCGCCGCTGCCCACACGGCCTCAAAGGCACCGGAGAAAATCAACACGAACCACGCCTTTTCCCAGCCTCCCTCGTCCGGGGCTCGCATGAATCGCGGCGAGCCTGCCCACAATGATGGCACACTGGGCGGCATGAAGATTGCATTCCTTGGTACTGGCCGTATGGGCACCGAGCTCGCCCGACACCTCCTCAAGAACCATGAGCTCACCGTGTGGAACCGCACCGCCGAGCGCGCGCAGCCGCTGGTCGACGCCGGCGCTGCCCTCGCCGATTCCCCCACCGCCGCCGTGGAGGGCGCAGAGGTCATCATCACCTCGCTCTTTGGCCCCGATGACATCCGTGAGCGAGTCATTGATACCAACCTCATCCCCGAGGGCGTGACCTGGATCGATACCACGACCGTCTCCCCCGATGCCGCCCGCGAGTTCGCCGCAGCGGTCGACTCTTATGTCCACGCGCCCGTCGTTGGTTCGCTGGGCCCGGCGCGCGAAGGCAAGCTCGGCGTCTATGTGGGCACGCCTGACGACGACCGCCGTGAGCTCGCCATGACCATCGCCGAGTCCTGGGCCGACGAGAACAAGCTCATCGGCGTAGAATCCGCCGCCACCGCAGCGATTGGCAAGCTCCTGGCCAACCTGGCCCTTGCCGTTACTGCGGAGGGCGTGCTGGAAGCACTGCACCTCGGTGAGTCTGAGGGTCTCGATTCCGAAGTCGTCCTCGAGATGCTCGATATCACCGGCTTGGCCTTCATGAAGAACATGAAGGGCCCGTTCATCACCGGCGAGCGCAACACCACTCCGGGTGACTTCACCGTGGACGCCCTGTGCAAGGACGCCAAGCTCATGGAGATGACCGCCAACAAGCCGCTGCCGGCAGTGGCCGCCGCCATCGAGCGCTTTGAGGAGCAGCAGGCCATGGGCCACGGCGACCAGGACTTCTCCTCCATCTTCGTCTTCCGCAACAAGGGCTAGCCCCGCACCTAGGTGCTGCACTTTCCGACGAACGCTCGCTCTACTTCAGCGAAGCACGCCGTACACGAGCGATTGCTTCGTCGGCAGATAGTGTCCCTGCGGCTATCTCGCGGCCTAGCTGGCGCACGTACTCATCAGTCACATCGTGGCCTGCTAAACGTAACGCAGCATCACTCAACGCTAACGGATCACGGCCGCTACTACTGCTGCTTTCAATTTGAATAGGCTCCGACATTGCTGCACTCCCGAGTTTTCAACTACATTTTCTCTCATTTTAGCAGCTCATAACACTAATCCCAAGGGCGTTTCCCATCACTAGGACAACGTTCAGGGCGTGCATTTTGCTAAACTTCATCAATAAGTTTTAACTATTGTCTAGCCGCCCAATGTAAGGAGATCGCCGCCCAGCAATGCTTTCCATCGACGCCGATTATGGGCATTCCACGCCCCTTGGACACCTTGAAAAGAACTTCGCCCCAGGCCGCATCTATGGCCTCGCTGGGCCCAACGGTTCCGGTAAATCCACGTTGCTGGCCACGCTCGGCGGAGAACTTGCCCCTCTCGATGGATCAGTGGAGTGGGACGGACATCCTATCGGCACGAAGGAACAGCCGGGTGCTGTGATTACGGTGGCCGAGCCGGTTTTCCTCCCCGACCTCACCGTGGGCGAGCACCTGGACTTGATGGGGAAGACGGCAGGGGTGGACGTCGCCAAGCTCTGCGAACTCTGGGCGCTTGAGCCTCTCCTTCCGCACCCTGCCTCGCACCTGTCCTCGGGCCAGCGCCAGCGCGTTTTTCTGGCCGCGCAGCTGTACCAGCCGGCACGTGCAGTGCTTATCGACGAGCCCGAGCGCCACCTCGACGCCGCCTGGACCGAGTTCCTCGCCAGCGAATTACGTCACCTAGCCGACGAGGAGAATCGCTGCATCGTCGTGGCCTCGCATTCCGACACCATCACCCAGGCCTGCGACGAGGTGGTACAGCTATGATGCGCGTACTGTCCCGGCTGGGCGATGGTATCTGGTATCTCATCCTCGCCGGCATTGTCATCGGCTTCGGTTATACAGGCTGGCAAGCAGTCGGCGCCGTCCTGCCTATCATCCCGGCCCGCATCGCGCTAACTAGCGTCGCCCCGATTGCCGCCGTCGTGGGACTGCTCGCGCTCATGGTGCTCACCGAGGTTCTCTATCCCCTGCGCGCATTATCGCGGGAGCGTTGGGTGTACGTTGATCGCCCGCGCGGCCGGCTCCGCGGCACGGACTGGATCACGTGGGCGCAGCTGGTCGGCTTCGGAGTCTTGGGACTCGGCATCTGCGTGTCCACCGGGCTATCCCCGTGGTTCGCGCTAGCAGTCCCGGCCCTACGTTTCGTCGTGGGGTGGCGCTCGTTCACGCTGGCTTCGCTACTCAGCGCTGGGCGCACGCGCCTGGTCGGCGGTTCTGGCCTAAGCCTTCTCGATTCGGAAGTCACCTCTGATGCCATTGCGAGCCAATCCGCGTGGATTCCTCGTCGCGCCCATGCGCCATCGACGTTAATGAGTCTCTTCTTCCGTCGTTTGGGACGACGGTGGTACATCGGCGTCGGTGCGCTCGCGGCCCTCGGCTTGTCGTTGGGGTTCGCCCCACAGTTCGGGGCGCTGGCCATCGTCGGCTTCATGTCCGCGTGGAGCATCGTCGGTGCGGCGGTTGGGCGCGCCGCCTCCTTCGGCCGCGTCAGCGACGATGCATGGCCCGACTGGGGCCTTCCCCTTATAGCTTCTGTGGGCACAGCGCTCCTTGGTGCCGGTATCCTCCTCTTGGTGTGGAATCTTTCCGCCATCGCAGTGGCGCTCATCATCGCCGGTCTTAGCTGGGCTTCGTTTAAGCGTTCCCGCCCGGCACGGGTAGACAGCATGTCCATGCTGGATAGCGGCGGTTTCGGCGTCTCCTTCTCCCCCGAGGTGCTGCACTACATTGCCCGCGGCGCCCTCGGTTTTGGCGTGGCGGCCCTTGCGCTCGGGTATTAGCCGGGGCTAGCCTTTCAGGCATGAAGATTTTTTCCTAATTCGACGTCACTCTTTTTGCGCGACTTACTCGAAGGTGGATTTCTTCATGCCTATTTCTTTTTCTCATCTCACCGTCGTTTGGCCCGACGGCACCCCCTGTTTCACGGACCTCACCGGCTCCTTTTCCTCCCACTTCACGGGCTTGGTCGGGGCGAATGGCTCCGGAAAATCAACGCTAGCCAAGGTACTTGCTGGCCTCATTGCTCCGACTTCGGGAACCGTATCCGCGGGCTCAGTCATCTATGTCGACCAAGACCTAGGCCTCCACACGTCTGACACCATCGCCGATGTCTTTGGCGCAACAGAGATCCTCAGCGCCATTGCCCGCATTGAGGCTGGCGAATACTCAGAAGAGCTCGCCACCACTGTTGGTGAGCAGTGGGATGTGGCAGAGCGCATCGAAGCGGCTCTCGACGCCGCAGGTATCCCCTTCCTCTTAGAGCGCACCATTGGTACTTTATCTGGCGGTGAAGCAGTGACCGTGGCGCTGACTGCAGCCTTCTTCCGCAAGCCGGATTTCCTGATCCTCGACGAGCCCACCAATAACCTGGACTCCTCATCACGCCAGCGCTTACTCGAACTCATTCGCACCGCACCAATGCCGGTTCTCGTCGTCTCACACGACCGCGAACTCCTCGAGCACGCGGACAGCATTGCGGAGCTCTACCACGGCACACTCCGTGAGTTCGAGGGAAACTACTCCTCTTACCGCGCAGCGATTGATGCCGAGCAGGATTCCGCGCAGGCCAAGGTCAGGGAAACCAAGGCCAACCACCGCAAACAGATCCGCGAGCGCGCCGCTATGCAGACCCGCATTGCCCGCGATGCCCGCCGCGGCAAGAACTTCTCCAACTCGAAGCGCAAACCCGGCATGGCCATGGGCAATGACAAGAACCGTTCCGAGCGCTCCGCCGCTGGGCGTTCTCAACAGGCCAACGATGCAGTGTCTGCCGCCCAGTCGGCGCACGACAAGGCACAGCGCGCGCTTCGCGACGACACCCATGTCCACATCGACCTCCCCGGCACAGAGCTGCCCGCGGGCACCCGAGTGCTCGTCAGCGATCTGCTCAGCATCACTGGCCCCGAGCGCGTTCGCCTCGCCGGGCCCAACGGCAGCGGCAAGACCACCTTCCTCAACCGCATTGTCCGCGGCGACGTCGAATACGCGCTGCCCTGTGGATACATCCGCCAGCGCATCGTCTTGCCTGAAGAGAAATCGGTGTTCGACATCGTGCGAGAGGCCAACCCCAGCGAGGACCCGCAGTTCCTGCGCGACCAGCTGGCCCAGATGCTCTTTATCAACGACAAGATCCACCAGCCCGTGGGACAACTCTCTGGTGGCGAGCGCTTCCGCGTCGAAATCGCCCGCGTCCTGCTCAGCGATCCAGCCCCGCGCTTTCTGCTTCTCGACGAGCCGACGAACAACCTCGACATCCCCACCACCGACTGGCTGGTTGAGGTGCTCACGAGCTACCGCGGAGCATTCATCCTGGTCAGCCACGATGAGCACGTGTGCGAGCGGCTCAACCTGACGCGCGCTGTTCACGTGGCCCCATAAACTGAAACTTCTCTAGCGCCCATCCTCTTTTCGTTGTACAGTTTCTTGTACAAGAAGGGAGATCGCTTATGAAGACCATGTCTTACTCGGAATCGAGAGCACGGTACGCCGAAGTATTGCAGTCGGTTGTTGATGACCGCGAGGAAGTCATCATCACTCGCAATGGTCATGAGTCTGCAGTCATCGTTTCCTTCGATGACTACAACTCTCTTCGCGAAACTGCTTACCTTCTGCGTTCCCCTCGCAATGCCCAGCGCCTACTTGACTCCATTGAGAGCCTCAATACGGGGAAAGCAACGGAACACGAGCTCATTGAGGAAGATTAAGCTCCATGATTCTTTCGTGGACAGAGGAAGCATGGGAGGACTACCTCTGGTGGCAGTCTCACGACAAGAAGATCCTCAAGAGAATCAATAACCTCATTAAGGACATTGCGCGAAACGGCAACGAAGGAATAGGAAAACCCGAACCTCTCAAATTCGAGTTGTCCGGGTTCTGGTCTCGGCGAATTACCGAAGAGCACCGACTGATCTATCGCATGAAAGATGCGACCATCGAGATTGCTGGGTGCAGATACCACTACTAGCTAGCTGACGAGTGCCTGCGCGGCAGCGCGGGCGCCAGCGATGACGGCGGGCACGCCAACTCCATCGGCCCAGGCGCCGGCGGTGGCGATACCGGGGACGTCGGCAAGCGCGGCACGCACAGCAGCAACGGTGGCCAGGTGCTGCTCGTCATAGCGGGGAATGCCGCCGAACCAGCGCTGCGTGTAGATCTCCTCCACGCCAGTAGCGCGGCCGTCGAAGCCGGTGATCTTCTGCAGGTCATCGAGGGCATAGTCCACCAGGTCATCCTCCTCCGCACGCACGATGGCGTCATCGCCGAAGCGGCCGAAGGATGCGCGCACGAGGAAGCCCTCGCGCTCTGCCAGGTGCGGCCACTTGTTAGAGGAGAGCGTGAAGGCCTTGGCGCGCAGGTCAGGCTCGTCGGAGGCGACGAGGATGCCGGTGGCCTCCGGAAGGGAATTGCCTTCCGGGTCCGTGGCGGAGGCGAAGTTGAAGCCGACAACCACGGAAGAAGCCAGTTGGACGGTGGCTAGTTCCTGGGCGGCCTCCGGGGCCACGGCCTTGAGCAGGCGCGCGGTCGTGGGGGCCGGGGTGGCAAAGAGCACGCGGTCGAAGGGACCGATGTCCCCCGGCGCGCCCTTGACCTCGAAGGCATCGCCCTTGCGCGTGACACCAGAGACGAAGGTATCCAGATGAATCTGCGCGCCGGACTTCTCAGCCAGGGCCTCGTAAAGCTCGGCGTAGCCGCCCTTGAAGGTGCCGAAGACGGAACCTTCGGCCGGGCTGCGGCCAGACTCGATCTGCTTGATAGCTGCCGACAGCGTGACGGGTCCTTCCTTGGCCAGTGAGTCCAGCGTGGCCGCCAGGTGCGGAACCGTGGCGCGCAGGCCCAGGTCATCGGCCGAGCAGGAGTAAACGCCACCGAGCAGCGCGGAAACCACGTGGTCTACCACGTCATCGCCATATTGCTGGCGCACGAGCTGACCCACGGAGACATCCCCGCCAATTTCCCACTCGAAGGGCTGCTCGTTGGTGATGCGCTTGTTGGTCGCCGCGGAGAAGAAGTCCTGCGGCTCAGAAGGAATACCCATGACCCCGCCCTGCGGCAGGAAGTGCAGCGCGCCACCGGTATACACGCGCGGGCGCAGCTCCGGATTGGGCTCCACGAAGGAATCCTGCAGGCCCAGCTCCGTGAAGAAGTCCACGGCGTCTTGGCGGCGGCGGATAAAGGCCTCCGCGCCCATGTCCGTGGGGCCGCCGTTGAAGGCCACGGTGTGCAGCTTGCCGCCGATGCGGTCGGCTGCTTCGAAGACAAAGATGTCGTGGGTGCCCTTCGTGTTCTGCTTGAGTTCCCATGCCGCGGTGAGGCCCGCGAGGCCCGCACCGATGATCGCGATCTTCATTTAGCCCTCCTCGTGAATGATGGCGACGGCGCGGGTAATGGCCTCCGCCTCCGTGGTCGGCAGCACGCCGTGGCCAAGGTTCCAGATGTGTCCACGCAGGTTCCCTGCCGCGCGGGCGGCATCTACTTCTGCCTTGATGGCGTGTACTTCCTTGCGCACCGCATCCTCGCCGGCGAACAGCAGAGCCGGGTCGAGGTTGCCCTGGAGAATGTCCGCGTTGACGCGGGCCGCGGCGGCATCCATGCTCACGCGGTAGTCCACGCCCATGACCTCAGAGCCGGCCTCCGACATCGCGCCGAGCAGCTCGCCGGTCCCCACACCAAAGTGGATGCGCGGCACGCGGCCTTCTGCAACCTTGAGGATCTGCTCCGAATAAGGCAGCACGAACTCGCGGTAATCGCGCTCGTTGAGGTAGCCCGCCCAGGAATCGAAGAGCTGCATGGCGTCAATGCCGGCATCCAGCTGGAGCTGAAGGAAGGAGATGATCGTCGGGGTGAGGCGTTGCATGAGGCGGTGCCAGGTATCCGGATCGGAATGCATCAGAGCCTTAGTGCGCTCGTGATTCTTCGAGGGGCCGCCCTCAATGAGGTAGCTGGCCAAGGTGAAGGGCGCGCCGACGAAGCCGATGAGGGCCTGCTTGTCGGTGAGCTCGCTCAGGATGATCTCAATGCCCTGGCGTACCTCGGGCACATCAACGTCGAGGATAGGCAGGTTGGCCACGTCCTCCTTGGTGCGCACGGGTGCATCCATGACGGGGCCGCGGCCGGGGACGATCTCCACACCGACGCCCGCGGCCTTGAGCGGGACAACGATATCGCTGAACAGGATGGCGCCATCAACATCGTGGCGACGCACCGGCTGCAGGGTAATCTCCGCGAGGAGCTCCGGCATGAAACAGGAATCCAGCATGCTGATTCCCTCGCGCACCTTGCGGTACTCCGGCAAAGAGCGCCCCGCCTGGCGCATGAACCAGACAGGTGGGCGGGAGGGCGTGTGGCCAGTAGCGGCAGCAATCAACGGCGCATCAGACAGTCGAGACATACCGTCCATTATGAATCAAAAGTTGGAGTAGGTGCCAATTAGGAGTTTTGGGCACGACGGGCCTTGATGAAAGCCGTTGAATCCGGGTGAAAGAGGAAGAAGATGGCCACCATGAGCGCCATCGGGATAAGCAACAAGAGCAGCCCGCCCACGCCCGCGATCAGCGCCGCAATGCTGACGAACATGATGTAAGCAGACACCGCGGTAATGATGCGACGCGCCCATATCGAGCCACTCGCCAGCTGCGCGGAGCACGCCGCAATGACGACGGCACCCACCACGTTGGAGATGGCCGTGAAACGTGTGTTGAAGCGGATATAGTCCACCTGCTCTGGGCTGAGCTGGGTGTTCGTCACCGATGTATAGGAGCCGAAGAGGCCCACCATCCCGGCGGTGAGCATGACGATTGCGGCGATGACACAGACCCAGTAGGCAATGCGCAGCTGGGAAGGCCAAGTGGAAAAGTCCTGCTCGCCCTGCTTCTTAGGGCGGCGTGGGCGACGGTTATAGTCCGCGGGGCCGGGGCGCTCGCTCATCGCTTGCCGTCCTTGCGGTCTTCTTTCTCCCTGTCCTTTTCTTTATTGTCCTTGTCCTTCTTCTCGCGCTCCTCCAGGTTTTCCTGGCGGCGCTGCTCCTCCATCTCCTTGCGCATCTGGCGCAGCTGCTCCATTTCGCCGGTGTATTCAAGTACCTCTTCCTTGGTGGAGAACATCAAGCCCATCACGGCCGCCACGCCGACGAGGATCTGCACGGCACCATCAAGCAGGAAGAGCCAATCCGGCGCGCTCGCCCCGGCGGGGCTGCTGATGAAGACGATGAGCACGCGGAGGCCAAAGTAGAGGGAGAAGGCAAACCACAGGCGCCGGCCAGTACCGGCTGCCTTGGAGTTCTTGTGTATAAAGCCCAGCATGATGCCCAACAGCACCACGATGGCGAGTGAAATCAGCGAGCTGAAGGCCACCGAGCCATAGCCCACGAGCTGTACGAGGGCATCGCTGACGTCCTGCCCGGACTTCTCCGCTGCGGACTCCGCCGTAGTGCGGGCCTGGGCAAAGAGCTCTTCCCTATTCAGCAGGGTCAGCACGATACTCAAGACCAGGTGCACCACCTCGAGTACCAAGGCAACGGTCCACACCTTGAGCATGAGGGAGACGGCTTCGGTGCGCTTGGTCTGCTCCTTATCCGGCTCCGTATCCTGCTTCGCCGGCCTGTGGGCCGACGGCGTAGTGTTCGGGCTGAACGTCACGATTCTCCTTTTACTTGAGCAAGCGGGCGGCGTCCGTGGCGAAGTAGGTCAGGATCTGATCCGCGCCCGCACGCTTGAACGCGGTCAAGGACTCCAGCATAACGGCCTCACCATCGATCCACCCGTTCTGGGAAGCGGCCTGAATCATCGCGTACTCGCCGGAGACCTGGTAGACAGCTACCGGCACGGAGGAGCGCTCGACAGCACCGGCCAGCACATCGAGGTACGGCAGGCCAGGCTTAACCATGACGATGTCCGCGCCTTCCTCGATGTCCAGGTCTACCTCCAGCATGGACTCGCGGAAATTGCGCGGGTCCTGCTGGTAGGTACGGCGGTCGCCCTCCAGGGAGGAACCCACGGCATCGCGGAAGGGGCCGAAGAAGGCCGAGGCGTACTTGGCCGAGTAGGCCATGATCGCAACATCCTCGTGGCCGGCTTCATCGAGAGCCTCACGGATGGCGGCAATCTGTCCATCCATCATGCCGGAGGGGCTGACCATGTGTGCACCAGCGCGGGCCTGGGAGCGGGCCATATCCTGGTAAAGCTCCACGGTTTCATCGTTGAGCACGCGGCCTTGGTCATCGACCACGCCGCAGTGGCCGTGGGAGGTGAACTCATCGAGGCAGGTATCCGCCATGACGATGAGGTCATCGCCGAATTCCTGGCGCAGCTCCGCAATCGCCACGTTGAGGATGCCCTGTGGGTCCCAGGCCACGGAGCCGGTCGCGTCTTTATCCTCTTCACGCGGCACGCCGAAGAGGTCAACGCAGGTCACGCCCGCATCGAGAGCCTCGTGCGCGGCACGCTTGAGGGAATCCAGGCTGTGCTGCTGCACGCCCGGCATGGAGGGGATGTCACGGGGTTCATTCAGACCGTCGACCACGAACATCGGGAGGATGAGGTCGGAGGGGCGCAGCGACGTTTCCGCAACCAAATCCCGAAAAGCCGGGTTCTGACGTAGGCGGCGGGGGCGGCGAGCAATGCTCATGAGTAAAAACTCTCCTTTGAGCTACGAGAAAATTGAACTACCTTCCCGACTCTAGTCGCCCCTTACCTACCCGCCCAGAAGCGGTCTACGCCGTCTTCTTGCGCGAGCGGCGCTTCTTGCGCGGAGCTGGCAGGTTGCCGGCAGCACGCAGGGCTGCGACGTGGTCAGCGAGGGCGTCGACAAGCATCGGCACATCCGCGACCTCCGGGACCACGTCCACGCGCAGGCCCACCTCCTCAGCCGCCGCCTTGGTGGAGGGGCCAATACAGGCGATGATGGTGCGGGCATGCGGCTTGCCCGCAATGCCGACGAGGTTGCGCACCGTCGACGGCGAGGTAAAGGCAACGGCGTCGAAGCCGCCGGTCTTGATCATGTCGCGGATCTCCGCCGCCGGCGGGGCCGCGCGCACCGTGCGGTAGGCCACGACATCATCGACTTCCCAGCCCAAGTCCAGCAGGCCCGTCACCAGCGCCTCGCCGGCGATATCGGCGCGCGGCAGCAGTACACGCCCCACGGCGTCGATATCCTCAACGTAGTTGGGGAAGACCTCCACGAGGCCCTCGGCGTTCTGCTTCGTCGCCGGCGGCAAAAGCTCCGGGACCATGCCTTTGGCGCGAATAGCATCGGCGGTCTTCTGCCCCACCGCAGCGAGGTGCACGCCGGCGAAGTCGCGAGCATCGAGGCCGAGCTCCGCGATCTTCTTCCACACCGCGCTCACCGCATTGACGGAGGTGAACACGACCCACTTGTAGCGGCCCTCGACAATGCCCTTGATGGCGCGATCCATCTGCGCCGGGTTGCGCGGCGGCTCCACGGAGATGGTGGGCACCGACTGCGGGATGGCGCCGTGGCCAGCCAGTCGGGCGCTCATCGCTGCGGCCTGCTCCTTCGTGCGCGGCACCAGCACGCGCCAACCATAGAGCGAACGGTTCTCCCACCAGGAATACTTCGAGCGATCATCAAAGCTGCGCCCCAGCGTGACCACGAGCTCGCCCGGCAGCTCAGCGTCAAGCTTGCCGAGTGTTCCCAGCGTGGTCTCGTGCGTGCGCTGCAGGCGCGTGGTGCCGTGGACGGTGACGTATGCTTCCGTCTCCGCGGGCATCCCGCGCTCCACCAGCTCGGCGGAAATAACCGGCAGGTCATCTGCCGTAGCTTGCAAAACCAGCGGCTGCGTCGCGGTGGCCAGCGCATCCCAGTCCGCGCCTTCCGTGATGTCGGCCTCGGTATAGGTCGCACCGAGAGCAATGCCTGCGAAGGAGGGAACCGTCGAAGGCAGAGACATACCCGGGACTACCTGGAATTCCATGCCCGCATTGGCCACGGCGGTGATCTCCGCCTTGATGGACTCACGGTTGAGCGGGTTACCGGTAACCAGACGGATCACGTCGTGTCCCTCGGCGCGCTCGAGCGCGTTACGCAGTTGCTTGACGACGTCCCCCTCGACCTCCTCAAAGACCGCCGCCGTCGGCGGTGCCGGGCGCGGCGGCTTACGGCGCGCGCCCGCTTCCTTGGCGGCGGCGCAGATGCGCTCGTACTCTTCCTCGGCGGCGTCGAGAAGCTCCTGCGGAACCGGCACCTGCTGCGCCACCATGTCACGCACGCCCTGCGAGACCCCCGGGTCGGTAACGACGTTGGCGGTCGTCTCCAGAACCTCGCGGGCGCGAACGGTCAGCAGGTCGGGATTACCTGGTCCGGCACCGACGAAGACGACTTTGCCCAGATCAGACTTACCCAGCTCAGGCTGGGTATCCGGAACGGCATTGCTCATAAGGTTCTTTTCTAGTTTGTGGATTCCGAGTGCCCCGGTGCCACCGCTGTGGCAGGCGCGGGAGTGGAGACAAGAAAGCCCCTCACTCGCGAGTTAAGGGGGCCTAAATCATTGCTCTCAATGATCGTGTGCTAGATACACACTAAAGGAAAAGGCCCCAAAGCAAAAATTACGTGCGGTTATTCCGCTGCCAGCACGTCCGCAGCGCCCTGAGCGAAGAGCTCCTTGGAGATTGCACGTCCCAATTCTTCTGCCTCGCTTGCCGAGCCCTGGGCCTGAGCGATGAGCTGACGGGAGCCGTCGAGGGCGAAGACACCGCCGCGAACGACCAGCTGCTCGCCTTCCCAGTGGGAAGTGGCAGCGACCGGCGCGGTGCAACCGGCCTCCAGCTGGGAGAGCACGGTGCGCTCGGCGCGGGTGGCAGCGGTGGCGGGGGCGTCGGCAAGCAGAGCAATGGCCTTCGCTGCCTCAGTTCCCTTGACGGCCTCGATGGCCAACGCGCCCTGCGCGGGTGCGGGCATGAAGACCTCCGGATCGAAAACCTCGGTGGCGCGATCAGCATAGCCCGCGCGCACGAGGCCAGCGTAGGCCAGGAGGACGGCGTCGAGCTCGCCGCTGGTGACCTTGCCCATGCGGGTATCGATATTGCCGCGCAGCGGACGGATGTCCAGGTCCGGGCGCATAGCGCGCAGCTGACTGATGCGCCGCGGCGCGGAGGTACCCACACGTGCGCCTTCCGGCAGCTCCTTAAGGGTCAGACCATCGCGGGCGATGAGCGCCTCACGGACGTCCTGGCGCTGCGGCACCACGAGGTCGAAACGCTCGTCGGCAGCCGTGGGCAGGTCCTTGAAGGAGTGCACTGCGATCTCACACTCGCCGCGGTCGACGGCCTCACGCAGGGCCTGCGTAAACACACCCACGCCGATGCGCTCCACAGGAGCCATGTTGACGTCACCCTGCGTGGTAACGATGTGCAACTCGGCCTCATAGCCTTCCTGCTGCAACCACTCCTGCACGTGGCCCGACTGAGTAGTGGCTAGGAGGGATCCTCGGGTACCGATCTTCAACATCTATGCGTCCTTTTCTTCCTTAGTACGTTCCGCGGCTTCCATCTGCGCGGCATCCGGCAGATCTGCCATGTCTACTGCTACGCCGCTGCCCTCCAGGTGGAGTCCAAAGAGTTCCTGCAACGCGGTCTCATGGCTTACGGTGCCAGAGTTAGCTGCGAGCTGCTTCGCACGAACCGTGGGCTCGTGGAGCAGCTTATCCGCAACGCGCTTGAGCGCGCGATTGATATCTCCCATCTGGCGCTCGTCCAACTCGGGGTGCTTCTGCTCCATCCGCGCTACCTCGCACTGGACCAGGTTTGCCGCCCGCTTGCGCAGTGCCGATACGGCCGGGACGACGTCGCGGACGCGCTGCTCGGAAGCATAGGCTTCCAGTTCTTCACTGACGATGCGCCGCGCCTGCGCGTGTGGGCTGCTACCCGCTGCCAGATCGGTATCGGCCGCCTGCAGCGAGTTGTTGAGACGTTCGATATTGACCAGGTCGACTCCCTCGGCTTCTGCCACGGCGTCATCAATATCGCGTGGCAGGGACAGGTCCACGAGCATGAGTTCGCGGTCGGCCACGTGATAGCGCTCGACGTCGGCCGCCGTAATAGTGAAGTCCTGGGCTCCGGTGGCGGAGATCGCCACGTCCACATCGCGCAGGGCTTGGGCGCGTTCCGAGTATTCAATAACGTCTGCGTACACGCCCGCCTCATGGGCGTGCTGCGCCACGCGCTCAGCGCGGGCAATGGTGCGGTTCGCAATAATCAGGTGCGCCCCCAGACGCCCCGCGTGCGTTGCCGCCAGCGAGGCCATTGCACCTGCACCCAAGATGAGCACGCGCTTGCCCGCGAGATCTTCCCTGCCCATGCGGCTCAGCGCCTGATCAAAAGCAAAGGAGACCATGGAGGAGCCCGCCTCATCGATCTCAGTTTCGGAATGCACCCGCTTGCCGGTACGCAGCGCGGACTGTGCCAGCGCGTGGATGCGCGGGCCGACGGTTCCTTGCTCCGAAGCAAACTGGTAGGCGGTGCGCACCTGGCCGATGATTTGCTGCTCACCCACCACCATCGAGTCCAAGCCGGAGGCCACCATCATGAGGTGCTCGGCGGCGGCGTCGGCATAGCGCACATAAAGATAGGAGCGCAGCTTCTCCTCCTCCACCCCGGAGACGTCAGCGAGGTTGCGCACGACATCCTGCACGCCGGTGTGGAAAGAGTTGGTGACGGTATAGACCTCGAGGCGGTTGCAGGTGGAGATAATCATTGCCTCGCTCAGCGAGCCCGCCGACACCATGGCCCGGCAGGTGTGGTTCTGCACGGTCTCGTCCATGCTCAGCTTTTCCAGCAGCGCCACCGGCGCCGACTGATGCGACATGCCCACGACGAGCACACTCATGCACTACCCTCCAGTTTTGTATCATCCCTTTGGATGACATAGGTCATCCAAAAGACTACTAGTCTTCAGCTCGTTTCCGAAACTCGCGGACGCGCCGGAAGAAAGCTACTCCGCCAACGCCTGCGCTAGCTCCTCATTGTCCACTTCCCAGCAAGAGAACTCCTCGCCATCAATCACCACAACGGGGACCCGATCACCATATTCCATGGCCAGCTCCGCATCCTCATCGACGTTGCGCACTTTAAGCTCTGCCCCAGCCTGCCGGACCACCGGGGTAATCTGCTCCAGAACGCGCGCGCAGGAGCCGCACGTGGTACGCACCATCAGCTCGACGACGTGAGACATTAAGAACTCCTCGATAGGACGTAGAACGGTTCGCGGTTTACTATGGACACGTTAGTCTTCCCGCCTTATGAAAGCTGAACGCGTGCCTCTCCCGCTCCCTCCTGGTATGCCCGATTCTCCCCGTGAGTTCCTTGCCAATTGGACCGCAAGCAGGGGAAACTTGCGTAATTTCCTGGAGCAGCAGGCTTTCGCCCCGCTGGGTGAAGAGCACCAGAGGGCGGCCGGTGAGGCGTCGGCAGCCGCGGCGGTAGAGCACCTCTTCGGCATCGACCTGGATGCTTTTTCTTCTGGTGTGGATTCCGTTCGGGGTTCCTTCGAATCCGCCGGCGCGCGCTCCATCACTGAGCCCGACCCAGACATCCCCCAGGACACCGGCGCTGCCGCCTTCTTCGACGTGGATAACACCTTGGTCCAGGGCTCTTCGCTCGTGTCCTTCGCTCTGGGGCTGGCACGCCGCCGCTATTTCAAACTTTCTGAAATCCTTCCCATCGCATGGAAGCAGCTAAAATTCCGGATTTCCGGTTCGGAGAACGCCGCCGACGTGGCCGCAGGGCGCGTGCAAGCGCTCGAGTTTGTCAAGGGCCGCTCAGTGGAGGAAATGGTGGCTTTGTGCGAGAGCATCGTGGACCAATCCATGGCCCGCAAGGCCTACCCGGGCACGAAGCAGCTGGCGCAAATGCACCTCGACGCTGGCCAGCAGGTATGGCTGGTCACGGCCACCCCCGTGCAGCTGGCGCAGATTCTGGCGCAGCGTTTCGGTTTCACGGGCGCGCTCGGCACCGTGGCGGAGGTCAAAGATGGCCGCTTCACCGGCCGCCTCGTGGGCGATATCCTCCACGGGCCGGGTAAGAAGCACGCCGTGGCGGCGCTCGCCACACTGGAGAACCTCGATCTTGAGCGCTGTACCGCCTACTCCGACAGCGCCAACGATGTCCCGATGCTTTCCATGGTGGGAACCCCCGTGGCCATTAATCCGGATTCCAAGCTGCGCGATATTGCAGAGGAAAAAGGCTGGCTCATCCGCGACTACCGCTCCGTGCGCAAGGCCGTGCGCACTTATGGCCTCCCCGCGCTAGCCACCGCGCTCTTCTCCTATGGCAGCTGGCGCTTCGTGCGCCGCTAACTGCTGCTCTGCGCCTTGGTGCGCAGCATGTCCATGCACATGACCGCACCAATCAGCCCGGCATGCTGTTGCGGGTCAAGCCCCGGCGCAATGCTGAGGCGGTACGTATTCTTCCCAGCGAGGAACCGGCCCACGCCCGCCCACTCATTGCGAACTTCCGCTAGAGGCTGGCCTTGGCTAGTAATCGTGATATTCCAATCCCAGACATCGCCTTCAATCTCGATCTCCGGGAAGCCCTCCATTTCCAAGCTCAGGCGCGTCTTCAGGAGGGAGAATTTTTTAGTTACGACCGCCATGGGCTTCTCGACGCCCGGCAGGTACACCTCATAGGTATCCCGCACGAAGTTCGGCGGATCCTTAATCACCATGAGCGGCTGCTGCGGATTACCTTGCTCATCGGTAAAAGCAACCTCGAGGCTGCGGGAGGAGTTGAAGAACATGTCCTTCAGGCTCGTCGACTGCAGAATCGTCCCGACGGGCACGCCTTGTTCATCGGCGATCAGGAATTCATCCTGCATGAAGGACTTGGTCTGTGAGATAACCAGGCTGTCAAGAGTGAGGAGTCGAGGCAACATAGTTCGCCATTTTACGTACGCGATGAACTCTGTGGGGTGAGAAGGATGACACTCCCCACGTGGTATTGACAGCAAATACACGCTCTATAACCTTCATCCAGATACCACCATATTTGCTGGTCAGGATAGATGTCCGGGGCATGTTTTATAGTACTTTTAGAACATATAACCGAGATTCTAACCCCGGGGGACACCGTGAATACCGCTACCCAAACCGCCTACTTTTCCCATATGAATCCTGACTGCGCCCTCGCTGTGGAGCGCAGCGCCGCCCGCCGCGCAGACTACCGCTCGTGGGTAGCTGCCATGCCAGACCTCGATGAGGATTTTGATGTCGCGTGCCAGAGGCTCGTCGCCAAGCTTGGTGTCGGCGACTATACCGTGAGCGAATGCTGCCTGGCCGTGCACCGGCTCACGGAGCTCCCGCAGGTCAAGGCGTTACAGGACAGCCAGTTCCTGCTGGATATGAAGGCCCTCATCACCATTGACCGCACCCTGACAAAGCTGGGCGCGTTGCCGCCAGAAACGCTCGCGCTTATCGACGATGCCCTGATCACCTTCTTCACCCCCACCTCCCCGAATCAGGTCTTTCCCACCCCGGCGCAGATTGGGCGCAAACTGCGCGATATTTGCAAGAGTATTGACAAGACTTTTAGCTTTCGCAATTCCCCGCAGAAAGATACGTATACCTTCACCGATACTGGCCAGCGCGGCATCCTTGAGCTCAATACCGATAGCGCCACGGGCATGATTCTGGATAGCTACATCAAACAAGCGGCAAAGGAGAACGGACTCTCACAGGCTGATGCCCTGAAAAAGCTCATCGCCGGTAGTATCTCGCCGCCGGCGACTGTCATTCTGCACACCTACCAAGCCAGCGATATCGACAACGCCCCCACCTTCGTCCAAGGCCATGGGTGGACGTCACAGGACATGCCTGTCACGCGCACGCGCGACCTCTCCTCGCAGCCACCGGAATCGCGCAGCTACATCGCCTCGGAGCTCATCCGCACATACGTGGAAGGCCGGGATGGCACCTGCCGCGCTCCGGGGTGCAACCGGCCGGCCTACCTGTGCCAGATGGACCACCGCGTCAACTACGCCGACGGCGGCGCCACGCACCCACGCAACCTGGCCAGTTTGTGCCAGCACCACCACAATATGAAGACTGATGGGCGCGCGCACTACATCATGGACCCGCACACCGGGGACATCGTGTGGCTCTACGAAGACGGGACCTGGGCTATGACGGAGCCGACTGGCCCGCTGGCACAGAAGACGAAGCGTTGGGCACAAACAGTGGCCCAAAAGATTTCGGCCACCCGCGAGCGCGCCCAGCAAGAAGCTAAGGAAGCACAGGCCGCTGCCGAAGAACCCCGTACCCCGACCTCCCCGCAGGAGGACATTCCGTTCTAAGCGGCTCCCGTCGTCTGAAACGACGGCGCAGTCATCCGAAACGGCGGGAAGGAGAAAAGATAACAGAAACTCCCCGCCACGATCCTGAAAGGACCATGCGGGGAGTTACAGGCGAAGCTTTACTTGCCCAGCTTGCGACGCTGAACGCGGGTGCGACGCAGCATCTTGCGGTGCTTCTTCTTGGACATGCGCTTGCGGCGCTTCTTGATGACAGAACCCATAGTAGGTTTCCTCACTTTCGGTATCAGTACGTACGTAAACCGGCCGGCAACGCCTGGAATGAAACCACACACGGTGCACTCGTGGCGGCCCCTGCGAAACAGGGAGACACAGGCATACCAGTGCCGAAACGAATGTTCACTATCTTACCTAGCGGCCTGCCCAGCACCAAAACTAAGGGCAGCGCCCACCGCCGCGGACCGCGAGTGGTCCGCAGTGGTGGGCGCTGCCAGAAAGAGGTGAACGCTAGGCTCCGTATACGGAAGCCTCAAGGTATTCCTTGACGGCAGATTCGTGGACGCGGAAGGAGCGTCCCACGCGCACGGCCGGCATGTCACCTGCATGAACCAACCTGTACACCGTCATCTTGGAGACACGCATGATCTCCGCGACTTCGGCAATGGTCAGGAAAGTTCCCTTATCTTCATTCGTCATAGTTTATTTAACCCTTCAGCACGTGACGCGCTGTAGGCTTCCCCTCCCACAGGACTATCACGCACGCGCTCCTGCCAGCTTAGCGTGAAACGTGTGACTAATGCGACCCAAGAGCTAATTTTTTCCTCTTTCGCACCGCTGTTCCCCATCAAGCCCGTGTGACAACATATGCCACAGGGCTACCAGAACGGCGGGAAATTTTAAGCAAGTTCCTGCGCACGCTGGGTGCATGCTTCGGCGGCACGGAAGAACGCGCCCCGCAGGCCAGACTCCTCAAGTTCACGAAGCGCGGCAGCAGTGGTTCCCCCCGGGGAGGTTACCCCTGCGCGCAAAGCCACCGGATCCTTGCCGGATTCAGCCAGCATGGTGCCCGCGCCTTGGGCGGTGCGGGTGGCTAACTTTTCGGCGACGTCACGGGTGAGGCCGAGCTGCACACCGGCGTCGATCAGCGCTTCGGTGACAAGGAAGTAATACGCGGGGGCAGAGCCTGCCAGTGCGGTGGCGGCGTCGATGTGCTTCTCCTCAATGACAGCAACCTCGCCGACGGCTTCCAGAAGCTTGACCACGCCAGCCTGTTGCTCTTCGGTGACGTGGGAACCACCCGCGCAGGTGCACATGCCCTTGCCCACCAACATGGGGGTGTTCGGCATGACGCGGACGACTGACACGCCCTCGCCGGCGGCCTTCTCCAACGTATCGAGGGTAAGGCCGGCAGCCATGGACACAACCACGGCCGTCTTGGGGATGTCGAGGCCTTCAAGGAGCTCCTCGATGGCATAGGGCTTCACGCACGCGAAGATGTATTCCGCGCCGTCGATAGCCGCAGCATTATCGCTCGTAACCGACACGCCATAGGCGCTCTTTAGCTCCTCGCTGCGCTCGGAACGACGGTTGGTCACCACGATGTCCGCGGCGTCATAGCCCGCATTCACCAGCCCGGAAACTAGGGCTTCGCCGATTTGTCCTCCACCAAGTACTGCAATTTTTGTCATGCTATCCAGGGTGCCAGAAAGGCTAGGATGCGGCCACCAGGTCAAGGCTGTGCACACAGGCTGACACCGCGCATGCAAAAGGCATCTGCCAGAAGGCGTTTTCAGGGCAAAGATACCTTTTAACAGATGCCTTGTGACAGATGCCTTATGAGAAGGTGTCCTATGGAGCTGGCTCTTACATCACCACGAGGAGCGGGCCGAAGGTCAGCACCAGGCCGGCCACGGCTGCGAGGAACATGGATAGCCCATCGCGGCTGGTACGCAGTGCGTGGACGATGCCAACGATGACACCGGTGACAACCACACCAAGCACCAGAACAACGAGGCGGTCGAAGCGATCCCAGAGGATCTCGAAGCCCTTGAACACGATGGCGCCGAGCACGATGCCCACGAGGGCGAGCAGGACGACGGCGAAGGGGTTGAGCTTGTCTTCGTCTTCCTCGTCGTAGTCCTCGTCATACTCGTCAACGTCCTCATCGACTGCCTCGAGCTCACCCGTGGTGAAGGTGTCCTCGGCGGCGTCCTGCGGCTTCTCATCGACCGGTGCGGCGGTCTTTACCTCAGGCTTCTCTGGCTCGTCCTTGACCTTTTGGATGACGCGGGTGTCATCATCAGAAGGCTGGGAAGGCTTGGACTCGGACTCCGCGGGCTTCTCCACAGGAACGGCAGCGGCCTGGGGCTTGTCCACCTTCTGGGCTGCTTTCTGCTTGGCAGTCTCCTTCTGTGGAGCTTCCTGCTTGGGGGCTTCCTTCTTCGGAGCAGGAATCACCGGGGCCGTCTCATCGATGGAGACGTTCGAGTGCTTTGCCTCAGCCGGGGTTGCCTTCACCTTTTCGAGATTGCCGGTCAGCTCCGCAACTGAGATGCCGCCTTCATCGAGGCTCCGGCGACGGCGGCGCGGGGTCTTCTCCTCGCCGGGTCGGTCCTTCGCGTTACGGGCCAGCAGCTCCGCAACTGTCAACTGTTTCTTGTCAGCCACGTTTCTTTCCTATTCCAGTCCCTTATCGGTACGGCGCAAAATGACACCTTCTCGGAGAGCCCAGGGGCAGATCTCCAGCTTTTCGATTCCCAGGGCACGCATGCTCGCCTCCGCCACTAAAGCACCGGCGACGATCTGATGCGATCGGGTAGAACTTACACCCTCAAGGTCCGCCCTGTCAGCTGCAGTCATACGGGAGATGAAGGAAATCAGCTGACGCAAACCCGGCGCCGTAAGGGTGCGTTTGACGTAGGGACCCGCAGACGAGGGCGCAGCACCGGTCAAACGGGCCAGCGTACGGAATGTTTTCGAGGTTCCCACGGCCAATCCCGCAGGGCCCAGGGCGCGCATCTTATCGGCCACGCCGACCAATTCCGCGTCAATGTAATCCCGCAGCAAATTTACCTTGGACTTCTGCGGAGGATCGGTATCAAACCAATTATGAGTCAGGCGGCCAGCTCCCAAGTCGAGGGAGAAAGCCATTTCCGGATGCTCATCGGTACCGGTGGACAGCTCCAGCGAACCGCCACCGATATCGAGGTTGGTGATGCGGCCAGCGGACCAGCCATACCACCGGCGGGCGGCGAGGAAGGTCAAACGCGCTTCCTCCTCGCCCGACAAGATTTCTAGGCGGACGCCGGTTTGCTTCTCAACTTCATCGAGAACCTTGGCCGAGTTCGTGGCCGAGCGCACGGCGGAGGTAGCAAAAGCGATGAATTCATCACAACCCAGCTTCTGGCCCAGCTCAGCGGCCTCACCCACGGCGGAGATGAGCTTCTTCATGCCCTTCTCGTGGATGTTGCCGTCCTTGTCTAGCTGTTCCACCAGACGCAGCGGGGTCTTCCAATCGCTCATCGGCGAAGGCCGCCCACCGGTTGCGGCGTCGACCGCAACGAGGTGGACGGTATTACTTCCGACGTCTAATACACCTAATCGCACGCCTCTAGAGTAGTAGGTCTACCGTGGGTAGGTGTGAATCGCCCGAAATCGAATGAAGTTTACCTGGGTTTTCCCGCCTCCTCCCCGGCGGCGGCGTCCATCTTGGCCGGCCGCGAAAAGGCCCCCGATTTTCCTAGAGAGTGGTTTGAATTTACGGATCCAAACGATCCACTCCACGTCTTTTCCATCGACCTGACCTGGCTCGAATCGCACTATGCCTGCCAGTTTGGGACGGAGAGGTGCCACGGCATCGATAAGCAGCAGCCCGATGTCGGCTGCTGCGTGCACGGCGCCTACATGGCTGATGAGACGGATCGGGAGCAGCTTCGCGACGCCGTCGCGCGCATGCCCGCCCGCTTCTGGCAGCACCGCCCTGCGGGGGTAGATGAGTTCCTGGAACACGGAGAACCTGAGGAGTTGGAGCCCTGGCTGGAGTGGGATGAGCTCGACGGCGATGATGGCGAGCCGGAACCGGCCCTGAAGACGCCGCTTGTCGACGGCGCCTGCATCTTCGCCAACCGCGCCGGCTGGCCCACGGGCGCGGGCTGCGCTATCCACCAATGGGCGCTCGAGGCGGGTGAGGAACTCACCGTGGTCAAGCCCGAGGTGTGCTGGCAGCTGCCGATTCGCCGGCACGAGGACTATGAGGAGCGCCCCGACGGGGAGGAAATCCTGCGCACCACTATCGGCGAATATGACCGCCGCGGGTGGGGTAACGGCGGCGAGGACTTTGATTGGTATTGCTCGGCAGATCCCTCCTGCCACATCGCGGAAGAACCGCTGTGGAAGTCGCAGAAAACCGAGCTGATCGCGCTACTCGGAGAGGAGTGCTACGACATCCTGGCCACACACTGCGAGGCCCGGGCACGGTCCGGAGTCGAGTTCCCGCGGCACCCGGCTGACCCCCGCGTTTAAGCCTCGAACTTATAGCCCAGGCCGCGCACCGTCACGAGTTGCTGTGGGCGGGAAGGTTCGGCCTCAATCTTGGAGCGGAGGCGCTTGACGTGAACGTCGAGGGTCTTGGTATCGCCCACATAATCCGCTCCCCAGATGCGGTCAATGAGTTGGCCGCGAGTCAGTACACGTCCGGCGTTGCGCAGTAGGTATTCGAGGAGGTCAAACTCCTTGAGCGGCATGGATACCGGCTCGCCGGCCACGAGAACGGTGTGGCGCTCCACATCCATGCGCACGCGGCCGCCTTCCAGGATTTGCTCGTCGGGCTCCTCCTCGGCGTGCTCGGAAGAGACATCTTGGCCACGGCGCAGCACAGCGCGGATGCGGGCGATGAGCTCGCGGGAGGAATAAGGCTTAGTCACATAGTCATCCGCGCCGAGCTCCAGGCCCACAACCTTGTCAATCTCCGAGTCGCGCGCGGTCACCATAATCACCGGCACAGAAGACGTCGTGCGCAATTGCTTGCAGACGTCCGTTCCAGACATTCCCGGCAGCATGAGGTCCAGCAGGACGATGTCTACGTTATGTGCCGCAAACTGTTCGAGCGCGCTGGGCCCGTCGGGGGCGAGGAGAACGTCGAATCCCTCCTTTCGGAGGAGGAAGGCGAGGGGATCGGCCAGCGACTCTTCATCTTCAACGATGAGGATGGTGGTCATTGCGCTTTATCCTTTCGACGAGCTGCTACACGCGCCACAGCGCGCTGCAAACCAGGGGCGGCAGAGCTGACGGCTCCGTCTTCTATATTATCCCGGTTAATAAGATTATCCGCTGGCTTCTCTTCGGCGTATATAGGGAGCTCGATAGTAAACGTCGAGCCAGTTCCGGGGCGTGACCACAGCTTGATATTGCCGCCGTGATTAGCCACGACGTGCTTCACAATGGCCAATCCAAGGCCAGTCCCGCCGGTCTGCCGGGAGCGTGCCTTATCCACGCGGAAGAAGCGCTCAAATACCCGCTTCTGGTCTTCCGGAGCAATGCCGATACCGCGGTCCGTGACTCGGATGTGCACGACCTTCCCGCCGACGACCTTCTGCGTCACCGATACCGGAAGCTCATCCGGCGAATAGTGGATGGCGTTGGAGATCAAGTTTGAGATCGCCGTAACCAGGAGGGATTTATCTCCCATCACGTGGACTCCTGCGGATTCGCCGCGGGTGAGCTGGTTGTGGTGGGAATCGGCGGCAAGCTGGTTGCGGGTAATGGCCTCATCGATGACGTCATCGAGGACAAGCGGCTCCATTTCTGGCAGCGCCTCCGCACCTTGCAGCTTGGAGAGGGAAATGAGCTCGCTGACCATCTCAGCCATGCGAGCGGCTTCCTTTTGCACCCTGCTGCCGAAGTACTCGACGTGCTCGGGATCCCCCGTGTCTTCGAGGAGGGCCTCGGCTAACAGGGCGATGCCGCCGACTGGGGTCTTCAGTTCGTGCGACACGTTAGCCACGAAGTCACGGCGGGCAGATTCCATGCGCACCGATTCGGACTCGTCGGTGCCGTAGACGATGACGAAGCGATCGTCGTTCAGCGTCAGCGGCTGAACCACCGCGCGTACCTGGATTACGCGGTTACCGGTGCGCCGCTTGGGAATGGCAAGATCCAGCGTTCGGGTCTCCTTATCGTCGAAGACCTCCTCCGCGACCTTCCAAATATCGGGGTTCACGGCACGGTCGTGCACCATCGACATTTGATGGGACGCAGGGTTGGAAAAGATGACCTCTTTGTCGCGCGAGAGCACCGTCATACCGGCCGGCGAGCCCGCCACGGCGAGATGCAGGACCTGGCTCACGCTGGTGACCTGGTTGGCATCCGCATCGCGGACGCGGCGGCGCTCCATGCGTTCACGGAACCGAGTAACTACCGGAATGGCCAGGCCACAGGCCACCACGCCGGCAAGAAAAGCTAAAACCAGTTCCACAATCATTCACGCCCCTACAAAGAATCCCCAAGGAGTATATGCTCCCTGGGGATTGTGCGCAGCACGCAGCTTGCTCGGTGTTTAGTTCTTTCCACCCTGCGCGGCCACGGCGGCAGCGCCGGCAGCAGCAGCTTCCGGATCCAGGTAGGTGCCGCCCGGGTTCACCACGGAGCCGTCCTCGGTGATCTCGTAGACCAGCGGGATACCAGTTGGAATATTAAGGCCGGCAATCTCCTCATCGGAGATCTGATCCAGGTGCTTGACCAGCGCGCGCAGGGAGTTGCCGTGTGCGGCGATGAGAACGGTCTCACCCTTCTTGGCGCGCGGGAGGATCTCCTCCTCGAAATAAGGAACGAAGCGCTCGACGACATCCTTCAGGCACTCGGTGCGCGGAACCTGATCCAGGTTGGCGTAGCGCGGGTCACCGGCCTGGGAGTACTCGGCACCATCCTCCAGCTCCGGCGGCGGGGTGCCGTAAGAACGGCGCCATGCCATGAACTGCTCCTCGCCGTACTTATCCTTGGTCTCTGCCTTGTTAAGGCCCTGCAGGGCGCCGTAGTGACGCTCGTTGAGGCGCCAGTCGCGCACAACCGGGATCCAGTGGCGGTCCGCAGCGTTGAGCGCAATATTGGCGGTGCGGATGGCACGGCGCAGCAGGGAGGTGTAGACGATATTCGGCAAGATACCCTGTTCCTTGAGCAGCTCGCCGCCACGCTTGGCCTCGCCCTCACCCTTAGCGGTGAGGTTGACATCAACCCAACCGGTGAACTGGTTAGACTCGTTCCATTCGGACTGTCCGTGTCGAAGTAGAATCAGCTTTCCGTTACTCATAAACACCAGCATGCCACGTTTTTCGGCGGCTCGCCTGTGAACCCGAGCACATCACCCCTAAGTGTGGGTTTATGCCCATTTATGTGGGATTAGTATCCGATTGCCCGGCGCGCATGACAGTCCGGAATCTCGATACTCATCGCATCGGCATAAATATTCTCCAGCTGGGTGGCGGCCGCTGCCCAACTGAACTGCTGGGCGTGATCGACGGCGGCTTCGCCCATGGCGATGCGGCGGGGGTCGTCGTCAAGCAACTGCTCTAGCGCGTCAGCCCAATCCTGCGCTGAATGGGAGTGGACGAGCAAGCCCGTGTCACCATCCGCGACGGCAATAGGCAAGCCGCCGACGGCCGCTGCCACCACGGGCGTTCCGGAGGCCTGCGCTTCCATGGCTACCAGCCCGAAAGACTCGTTATAGCTGGGCACCGCGACGATATCCGCAGCTTGATAGATGGCCACGAGCTCCTGCGGCGGGCGCGGGCTCAGGAAGCGCACGACGCGCTCCACCCCCAGCTCGCGAGCGAGGTTATGGTAGGCATCCGGCGAGGAATTCGCCCCGGAGGCACCGCCACAGATGATCACGCGCAGGCGGCGATCCGGATCGCGCTCCATCAGCTCCGCGGCGGCGCGGATGAGCACGTCGGGGCCCTTAAACTTTTGCAGGCGGCCCACAAAGGCCACGACTTTGGTGTGCAGCGGGATGCCCAGCTGGCGGCGGGCGCGCTCCGTCATGCGGTCTGTACCCGGGGTATACAGCTCGGTATCTGCACCCGGGGAGACCACGACGATATTCTCCGGCGAGGCGTCGTAATGCTCGATCAGATCGCGGGTTTCCTGGGCGGTGTTGACCACCAGGATGTCGGCGTTATCCACCAGTTGCTGCTCGCAAATGCGGCGGGCTTCGGTTTCCGGGGTGTCATCGAGCGTACGGTGCACGTTCTTCACCGCAGCCAGCGTGTGTGCGGTGTGGACAAGAGGGACGTCCCAAAGGTCACGCAGCAGCCAGCCCACCTGGCCGGAGAGCCAGTAGTGGGAGTGGATAACGTCATACTCCACCTCAAAACAGCGCGCGAAGTTGAAGACGCCGCCCGTGAACGCGGCCAGCTGCGTGGACAGTTCCTCCTTGCTGAGGCCTTCATAGGGTCCCGCCACAATATTGATGACGCGCAGGCGCTCCTCGACGTCCACCACTTCCCCCTGACTGGGGCGCGTGGCGCGAGTGAAAATATCGACCTCTACGCCGAGGCGCGCGAGCTGGCGGGCAGTGTTAAGAACATAGACATTCATGCCGCCCGCGTCCCCGGAACCGGGCTGTTCAAGGGGCGAGGTGTGCATGGAAATCATCGCGATGCGCATAATTTTCCAGTGTATCCCGAAACGAGCCGCGTTATACTGGCCCGTACCTCAACCTACGCGACCGAAAGGTGAATCGATGTCGGCATACGAGTCCAAGGCGTGGCTCCAGTACTACCCGGAGTGGACCCCGCACAGCTTGGAGTACGGGGACACCACGCTTCTCGACGTTTACGACAACAACCTCGCGCTCCACCCCGACAAGCCGGCAACCTACTTCTTCGGCCGCACGCAGACCTATGCCGAGCTGGACAAGCAGGTCCGCCGCGCAGCCGCCGGCCTCCGCGCCTTCGGCGTGCGCCCGGGAGACCGCGTTGCCATCGTCGCCCCCAACTGCCCGCAGTTCATCTCCGCCTTTTGGGCCGTACTCAAGCTGGGCGCCATCGCGGTGCTACACAACCCGCTTTACACCGCCCACGAGCTGGAGGGCCTGTTTAAGAACCACGGCGCACGCATCGCCATTGCATGGGATAAGACGGCCTCCACGTTGGAGAAGCTGCGTCCGACGACCTCCCTGGAGACCGTCGTCTCCATCAACATGATCAACGCGATGCCGACTCCGCAGCGCCTAGCCCTGCGCCTGCCTATTCCGCCGCTGAAGTCCAAGCGCGATCAGCTCACCGCCCCGGCCCCGAATACGGTGCCGTGGGAATCCCTCGTGGGCAACGCGATCGGCGGCGATGGTTCCGATGTCATCACCCCGGAGGAAGTCACCAAGGACACCACCGCGCTGATCCTCTACACCTCCGGCACCACTGGTAGCCCCAAGGGTGCGGAGCTGACCCACGGCAACCTCTTCTCCAATATCTTGATGGGCAAGCACTGGGTACCGGGCCTGGGCGATTCCCCTGAGCGCATGCTCGCCGCCCTCCCCTTCTTCCATGCCTATGGCCTGACCATGAACGCCACCTTGGCGCCGCTCATCGCCAGCGAGCTGGTGCTGCTTCCGAGCCCGCAGATGCCGCTCATCATGGATCTCATGAAGAAGCACACCCCAACCTGGGTGCCGGGTGTGCCGACCTTGTACGAGCGCATTGTGGCGAAGGCGGAAGAAAACGACGTCTCCCTCGATGGCGTGCGCGCGGCCTTCTCCGGTGCCTCGACCCTGCCGGTCAATACCGTGGAGAAGTGGGAAAAGTACACCGGTGGCCTGCTCGTGGAGGGCTATGGCTTGACGGAGTGTTCGCCCATCATCGTGGGCAACCCCATGAGCAACGACCGCCGCCCCGGCTACGTGGGCATCCCCTTCCCGGATACCGAAATTCGCATCGCCAACCCGGAGAACCTGGATGAGACCATGCCGGACGGCCAAGAAGGTGAGGTCCTGGCCCGCGGCCCGCAGATTTTCAAGGGCTACTTCGGCGATGAGGAAGCCACCGAGAAGGCCTTCCACAATGGCTGGTTCCGCACCGGTGATATGGGCGTGATGGAGGAAGATGGCTTCATCCGCTTGGTCAGCCGCATTAAGGAAATCATCATCACCGGCGGCTTCAATGTCTACCCCGGCGAGGTTGAGGAAACGCTGCTGGACCACCCAGACGTGGCGGAGGCCGCCGTGGTGGGCCGCCCGCGTTCGGACGGCTCGGAGGACGTCGTGGCCTGCATCGTGCTGAACGACGGCGCCGCGCTCGACCCCGAAGGCCTCAAGGACTACTGCCGCGAGCGCCTGACCCGCTACAAGGTGCCGCGCACCTTCTACCATTTTGAGAAGCTGGCCACGGACCAGCTGGGCAAGATTCGCCGCCGCGAGGTTCAGGCGGATCTACTGGAGCGCCTCAAGGCTGAATAATAGCGCTGCATAACCCCGGAGCGATCCCTGCGCGATAGACGCATATCACCGGGGTTATAATATTTTCACTCCTCTAAGCAACTTTGCTAATTTTTGCGAGACTTCTGTCACAAGTTGGTTATACTGTTCCACACATAATAAGTTTGACCACCTAAGGAGTTCGCGAACATGACCGAATCCCCTGCCCAGGCCCCCTCCGCCTTTGAGACGAAAGCCTGGCTCCAGTATTACCCTGAGTGGACTAAACCCAATCTGGATTACGGCACCGAAACGCTCTTGGACTCCTACCGAGAAACCGTGGAGAAATTCGGCGAAAGGCCCGCCACGTGGTTCTTTGGTCACCAGATGACCTACCGCGAACTCGACACCCACGTGCGCGCCGCCGCAGCGGGGCTTAAGGCCTTCGGCATTCGCCCCGGCGACCGCGTCGCCGTAGCGCTCCCCAACTGCCCCCAGCACGTGGCGGTCTTCTATGCCATCTTGAAGCTCGGGGCGACCGTCGTGGAGCATAACCCGCTCTACACCGCTGCTGAGCTCGAGCCCCTGTTCCAGGACCACGCCGCCCGCGTGGCCGTGGTCTGGGATAAGGCGAGCCCGGTCTTTGAGGAGCTGCGTGATTCCACGCCGCTGGAGACGATCGTTACGGTCAACATGATTGAGGCCATGCCGCGCCCCAAGCAGCTGCTACTGCGCTTGCCCCTTCCTTTCATTAAGGACAAGCGGGCCGAGCTTTCAGTTCCCGCCCCCAACACCGTTCCGTGGAGCACGCTCACAGGCCGCGCCATCGGCGGGCAGGGCCAGAAGCTCGAAGACGCCAAGGTCAACCGCGACGATACCGCACTAATCCTTTACACCTCCGGAACCACCGGCAGACCCAAGGGAGCGGAGCTGACCCACTCCAACCTGTACTGCAACATGAAGATGGCGGAAGCGTGGGTGCCCGAATTGGGCAAGAAGCCCGAGCGCATGCTCGCCGCCCTCCCCCTCTTCCACGTCTATGGACTCACCCTCATCGCCGCCCTTGGCGTACACATTGGCGGCGAGCTGGTCCTCACCCCTGCACCGAAGGTTCCTCTGCTCCTCGACATCATGAAGAAGCGCCTCCCCACCTGGATGCCGGGCGTGCCCACGATCTACTCCAAGGTTATGGAGGCAGCCAAGGAACAGAACATCGATCTCCACGGCATCGGGAACAGCCTCTCGGGCGCAGCAGCGCTACCAGAGGAGATCGTTGAGGAATGGGAGATGCTGACCGGCGGCCTGCTCGTGGAGGGCTATGGGCTCACGGAAACCTCGCCGATCGTGGCCGCAAACCCGCTCAACAAGAACCGCCGCCCCGGCTATATCGGCATCCCCTTCCCGGATACCGAGGTGCGCATCGGCAACCCAGACAACCTCAGCGAGACCCAGCCGGATGGCACCGCGGGCGAACTCCTCGTGCGCGGGCCGCAGGTGTTCAAAGGCTACTTCAACATGCCGGAGGCCACCGAGCAGTCCTTCCACGAAGGGTGGTACCGCACGGGTGACATGGCAATCATGGAATCCGATGGCTTCATCAAGATCGTCTCCCGCATCAAGGAAATGATCATTACCGGCGGCTTCAATGTGTACCCGGCCGAAGTGGAAGACGTTATCCGCCAGCACCCGGACGTTACCAACGTGGCCATCGTCGGCCGTCCGCGCGCGGACGGCTCCGAGGATGTCGTGGCCTGCATCATCCTGGAGGATGGCGCGGTGCTCGATCCAGAGGGCCTCAAGGACTACTGCCGCGAGCGCCTGACCCGCTACAAGGTACCGCGCACCTTCTACCACTTCGAGCACCTGGCCTCCGACCAGCTTGGCAAGGTCCGCCGCCGCGAAGTGCAGCAGGACCTCCTCAAACTGCTCGGCAAAGAAGCTTCCGCCTAAGCCGCGCGGTCGATATAGCGCATCACGCGCGTGGGGTTGAAGGTTCGGTAGAACGCTTCACCAGCACCGACAAGCTGGCTCACCAACGTGCTGAGCTGCCAATCCAGCTGCTCATCGGTGTAGCCCCACTTCGTGGGAATGCGGGCCGTGGCCACCAAGACCAGGTCCTGCCCATCGCCGCCATCGAGGTTCACCACCTCGATGCGCGCGGAGTAGACATACTGATCATCGTTCATAAACTCGGCCCAGCGCACGAGCGCGTCAAGGTCGCACGCACAGCGGCCGGAGGGCGTGACGAGGCGGAGTTCAATATCCCCGGAGCCATCACGAGCGGATTCAATAGTGATCGCGTGTTCATTGATGAGGATGCTCACGGCCCCGTTCCGGTGGTCCACCACGTGAACGGACGTGCCGATCATCGCCAGGCGCGTGGCGCGCTCGTGCACCCGCCACATCCCCACCGCTGAAACCCCATAGGCCTCGCTGAAATAGTGGGGCGATACCGGCTTAAGCCCAGACCCCTTCCGTGGCTTGGAGGGCTCTTCCGGAAACTGCTCATCTAGGCGCGCGAAGACCGCCGACATTTCGGCCGCATAGCCCGCGATAATGCTCTTGAGCTGAGCATTCGTGGCCGTCGACGGCAGATAAGGCGGCGCAAGGACCAGCAGGTGGGTATGCATAGTAGAGCTTCCACAGGGCTCGGCAACGAGGTTGCCAGAGATTCCACCGCCGTTGAGATCATTGACCTCCATGCGCAAAGGCTGCCGGTCCGGGTTGAAGCGCACTGCACCGCCCCAATACCCAAGGACACAGAGGCCGCCCATCTCTTCATTGACGTCGACACTTAAGAATCCGCCCGCAATTTTGATGGTAGGCAAGCCGGTGGAGAAATCTTCCTCCAGCTTTCCGGCCAGCTTGGTCATGGTTTTGATGACTCGGCTTTTGCTGAGCCGAGCTGGTGTCTTGTTTGTTTTCTCGGTTGCTGATTGAGACATAGTCCCCCCTTGTTTTTCTTTTCTTTCATGCTGCGCGAACCGATGCTGAGCCACCCCTGCTCCTCCCCGAGCCGCTGCAGTGAGGCCAAGAATACAAAAGGTTGCGCAACTTCGCGCAGCGGCGACGCGGCGAGTACCCCCACAACCCAAACGTGAGAAAAACCTCACATTTTCCGCGCGGGAGGCCGCTTTGCGCGAAGGCTTCGACTACGGTGGCACATCATGATTGTTCTGTAGGGCTAACTAATCTTGCCCACAGCTCTTCATAAAACCGTTCCCCATCAGCTCAAAAGAGGAAAGATGCCTGTTACTATGCTGCATTCCATGCCCCGCCCGGCCGTACTTTTCGCCGGACAAGGCTCCGATTGGCAGGGTTTCATCACCACCGCCGCGCAGTCTGCCGCCACTGCTGACACCCTGCGCGAGACCCTCGCCCAGGCACGCAGCCTCACCGGCCCCGCCGCACGCACCATCGCCTCCACGTGCCCCGGCGCGCTCGAGCGCCTCGAGCAGCTCATTGCGGGTTCCACCGAGTCCACGTCCCTCGATGCCCTGCCGGCGGTCTCCATCCCCGGCATCGTCCTCGGCCAGATTGCCGCTATCGAGCAGCTGCGTGACCTGGGCGTCGACATCGACGAGCGCGCTGGGCATTCGCAGGGCAGCTTGGGCGCGTTGGCCGTCGACAAGCCAGCGCAAGCCCTGGCCCTGGCCATCCTGATGGGCACCGCCGCCAGCGCGGTCAACGGCTCCGATCCGCGCTCCCAGATGCTGTCCATTCGCGGCCTAGAGCGCAGCTTCGTCACCGAGTACCTGCACGGCACCGCCGCCATCGCCGTGGTCAACGGCCGCCGCCACTTTGCGCTGTCCGGCAGCCCGGAGGACCTGGCTGCCACCCGCACCGCCATCGACGAGGCCGTGAAGAGCTTCAACGCCGAGCTGGAGAAGCGTACCGTCGGCGGCGATGAGCTCAGCCCCCGCTTTGATGAGCTGCCCGTGGCCCTTCCTTTCCACAACCCGGTGCTCGCCCCAGCCGCCGAGCGCACCATAGACCTGGCTCAGAAGTGCGGCCTCGACGCGGATGAGGCCCGCGCGCAGGCCGAAGCCATCCTGGTCACCGAACACGACTGGCCGGCCACGCTCGCCGCGCTCGACTCCGAGCACCTCATTGTTCTCGACCGCGCCTTGGCGAACATCACCCGCCGCGTGGTGGAAGGCACGGGAATCACGGTGGTCTCGGCCGCCACCCCGCAGGAGCTTGATGCGCTGGCGACGCCGGGCGCTGAACTGCCCAAGGCCCTGAACTACGCTGACTTCGCCCCGCGCACCATCGAGCTTCCCAACGGTCGCACCTATACCCAGACCCGCTTCTCCGATCTCACGGGCCTGTCCCCGATCATGCTGGGCGGCATGACGCCGACCTCCGCTGATGGTGAGATCGTGGCCGCGGCAGCCAACGCTGGCCACTGGACGGAGATGGCCGGCGGCGGCATGTACTCCGATGAGGTCTTCCGCGCCCACCTGGCCACAATGGAGCAGCACCTGCGCCCTGGCCGCACGGCGCAGTTCAACACCATGTTCTTTGACCGCTTCCTGTGGAACCTGCACTTCGGCCAGGCGCGCATCGTGCCCAAGGCACGCGCGGCCGGTGCGGCTTTCAACGGCGTGTGCATCTCCGCCGGTATCCCGGAAGTAGAGGAAGCTGGCGAGCTGCTGGACCGCCTTCACGCCGATGGTTTCCCCTTCATCTCCTTCAAGCCCGGCACCGCGAAGCAGATCCGGGATGTGCTGGCCATCGCCACGGCCTACCCGGAGGACCGCATCATCATGCAGGTCGAGGACGGCCACGCCGGCGGCCACCACTCCTGGGTCAACCTGGATGACATGCTGCTGGATACCTACGCCGAAATCCGCCAGCACCCCAACGTCTACCTGGCGGTCGGCGGCGGCATCGCCTCCCCGGATCGCGCCACCTCCTACCTCACCGGTGAGTGGGCGAAGAAGCACGCTATGCCGGCCATGCCTGTCGACGCCGTCTTCCTCGGCACCGTCGCCATGGCCACCAAGGAAGCCAAGGCCACCGATTCGGTGAAGGACCTGCTGGTCAACACGGAAGGCATTTCGCCTTCCAAGAACGGCGGATGGGTCGGCCGCGGCACCGGTGCGAACGGCGTGGCATCCTCGCAGTCGCACCTTTTGGCGGACATCCACGACCTGGATAATTCCTTCGCCGCGGCCTCGCGCCTGATTACTTCCCTGAGCATCGAGGAATACCCGGCCCACCGCCAGGAGATCATCGACGCCTTGGCCAAGACCTGCAAGCCTTACTTCGGCGATGTGGAGTCCATGACCTACGCGGAGTGGCTCGAGCGCTTCGTGGAGCTGGCCCATCCGTCCGTGGATCCCAGCTGGGATGACCGCTTCTTCGATCTCCTGCACCGCGTCGAAGCCCGCCTGAACCCGGCGGACCATGGCCAGATTGAAACTCTCTTCCCCGCTGTGGAAGCTGTGCACGATGCCCCGCAGGCCGTGGCCAAGCTGCTGGATGCTTACCCTGCCGCACGCACCACCGAGGTCTCCGCGCGCGATGCCGCCTGGTGGATTTCCCTGCACTACAAGCACGTCAAGCCCATGCCGTGGGTACCGGCCCTGGACGGTGACCTGAAGTCCTGGTTTGGCAAGGACACCCTCTGGCAGGCACAGGATGAGCGCTACACCGCTGACCAGGTGCGCATCATCCCCGGCCCCGTGGCCGTGGCGGGCATTACCAAGAAGAACGAGCCCGTGGCGGACCTGCTTGCCCGCTTCGAGCAGGCCACCACGGATGCGCTGCTGGAGCAGGGCTCGACCCCGCAGAAGGCTTTCTCCCGCCTGAACTCCGCCGCCGATGAGGCCGCATTCCTGCGCACTTCTCCTACCCTGCTGTGGCACGGCCACCTCATGGCCAACCCGGCTTATGAGATGGATGAGAACGCCTTCGACCTGCGCCAGGATGCTGAAGGCAACTGGGAGATTGTTATCACGGCGGACTCCTATTGGGATGACCTGCCGGAGGAGCAGCGCCCCTTCTACGTTCGCGAGGTCACCGTCCCTGTGGACCTGCCGGAGGATGTAGCCACGGGTGGCTCCCCGGTGGTCTCCGAGGAGCGCCTGCCTAACTCCGTCTTCACCCTCCTGGAGGGCTTGGCTGGTGTCGGCTCCACGGCAGAGCAGGGCGATGAGATCACTAAGATGCCCACCGTCGAGTCCGGCTACTCCTTCCACTTCCCTGCTTCGCTGCTCTCCGCACACAGCGCGGTGACCTGCGGTGAGTCCTCCACAGAGAAAGCCGGCACCCCGGATGTCCTGGTCGGCCCGTGCTGGCCGGCCATCTATGCCGCGCTCGGCTCCGGCCGCCTAGAGGATGGCTACCCGGTCATCGAAGGCCTGCTTAACGCGGTGCACTTGGACCACGTCATCGACCTGCGCGTGCCGCTGGAGCAGCTTGCCGACGGCCGCCAGATCGACGTCACCTCCTCCTGCACCGCCATCGAGGAATCCGTCTCCGGACGCATCGTCACGGTGGAGCTCGAGCTCAAGGATCACGCTTCCGGTGACATCGTAGCCACGCAGATGCACCGCTTTGCCATCCGCGGCCGCGCCACCGGCACCGCCGCACCGAGCCAGGCACCGGAGTGGGGCGGCGGCAAGTCCGCCACCAAGGTGGTACCAACGCCGCGCTCCTTCGTCGACCGCGCCACCGTCACCGCCCCGCAGGACATGACGCCGTTTGCGCTGGTTTCCGGTGACTACAACCCGATTCACACGTCCTATAATGCGGCCCAGCTGGTTAACCTGCAGGCACCGTTGGTGCACGGCATGTGGCTCTCGGCCGCGGCACAGCAGGTGGCCGGCCGCCACGGCCGCGTGGTGGGCTGGACCTATTCCATGTACGGCATGGTGCAGCTGGGTGATGACATCGAGGTCACCGTCGAGCGCGTCGGCCGCAAGGGCATCCACCAGGCCCTCGAAGTCACCTGCCGCATCGAGGGCGAAGTCGTCTCCCGCGGACAGGCCCTGCTTGCCGCGCCGACCACGGCGTACGTCTACCCCGGCCAAGGCATCCAGGCCGAAGGCATGGGCAAGGGCGACCGCCAGGCCTCTCCGGCAGCGCGCGAGGCCTGGCGCCGTGCCGATGCGCATACCCGCGAAAACCTCGGCTTTAGCATCCAGAAAGTCATCGATGAGAACCCGACGGAGCTCACCGTTCGCGGCACCACCTTCCGCCACCCGCAGGGCGTGCTGCACCTGACCCAGTTCACCCAGGTGGCCCTGGCTGTGGTGGCCTATGCCCAGACCGAGCGCCTGCGCGCCGAGGACGCCCTGGCCCCGACCTCCTATTTCGCCGGCCACTCCCTGGGCGAGTACACCGCGCTGGCCTCGCTGGCGAATATCTTTGACCTTGAGGGTGTCATCGACATCGTCTACTCCCGCGGCTCCGCCATGGGCAGCCTGGTCCCGCGCGATGCGGAGGGCAACTCCGAGTACGCCATGGCGGCACTGCGCCCGAACATGGCCGGCATTGATGCAGACAGCGTCGACGCCTGGGTGGCTGAGGTCTCCGAGGCCAGCGGTGAGTTCCTGGAGATTGTTAACTACAACATCCGCGGCCAGCAGTACTCCGTCGCCGGCACCAAGAAGGGACTCAAAGCCCTGGTGGATAAGGCCAATGCCATCGCCCCGCGCGCGGCGGTCATGGTCCCGGGTATCGATGTTCCTTTCCACTCCCGCGTACTGCGCGAGGGCGTTCCGGCCTTCGCGGAGAAGCTCGATGAGCTGCTGCCGCAGGAGCTGGATCTGGATGCCCTGGTAGGCCGCTACATCCCGAACCTGGTGGCCCGCCCCTTCGAACTCACCCAGGACTTCGTCGACGCCGTGGCACCGCTGGCTCCCTCAGGCAAGCTGGACGGGCTGAAGGTGGAGGACCTGAACGAGCACGAGCTCGCCCGCCTGCTGCTCATCGAGCTGCTGTCCTGGCAGTTCGCTTCGCCTGTGCGCTGGATTGAGACCCAGGAGCTCCTCTTCGGCAAGGTCGAGCAGATCATCGAGGTCGGCTTGGCTTCTTCCCCGACGCTGACCAACCTGGCTACCCGCTCGCTGGCCGTCGCCGGCATCCCGGAGGGCACCATCCGCGTGCTCAATGTGGAGCGCGACCAGGAGCAGGTCATGCTTGCCGACGTCTCCGAAGCCCCCGCCGCCGAACCGGCACCGGAATCCGCTGCGGAGGAAGCTCCGCAGGCCAGCGAGGTACCAGTCGAGGCTGCCGAGGCTCCGGCTGCGGCCGAGCCAGCTACACCGGCTCCTGCACCTACCGCGTCAGCTGCCTCCGGCGACGCCCCCGAGCTGCGCTTTGGTGCGGCGGAGGCCATCATGGTGCTCTTCGCCTTCCAGAACAAGATCCGCGTGGACCAGATCACGGACTCCGACACCGTGGAAGAGCTGACCAACGGCGTGTCTTCGCGCCGTAATCAGCTGCTCATGGACATGTCCGCGGAAATCGGCGTGCCGGCCATCGATGGCGCCGCCGATGCCGACGTGGCCACGCTGCGCGAGAAGGTCGCCACCGCCGCCCCGGGCTACTCCGCTTTCGGCCCGGTTCTGGGTGAGGCTGTCGGCGCGCGCCTGCGCCAGCTCTTCGGCGCTGCGGGTCTCAAGCCCACCGCCGTGGCGGACTACGTCACCGGAACCTGGGGCCTGCCCGAATCCTGGGTTGCCCACGTCGAGGCGGAGATCCTGCTCGGCTCCCGTGAAGAGGACTCCGTGCGCGGCGGCTCGCTGAGCACCGTGCCGGCGAGCGCTACCTCGAAGTCCGCAGCACACGAGCTGATCGACGCCGCCGTCCAAGCCGTCGCCGCTGCCCACGGTGCCTCCGTGTCCAAGGGCGCGGCCGCCGGTGGTGCCGGTGGCGGTGCCGTGGTCGACTCTGCTGCTTTGGATGCTTTCGCCGAGACCGTCACCGGTGAGAACGGTGTGCTGGCTACTGTCGCCCGCCAGGTTCTTACCCAGCTGGGTCTGGACTCTGAGCCGGAGCTCATCGAGGCGCCGGATACCACCGTCATCGATGCCGTCGAGGCAGAGCTCGGCTCCGGCTGGCTCAAGTCCGTCACGCCCTCCTTCGATGCGAACAAGGCCGTGCTTTTCGACGACTCCTGGGCCATCGCCCGCGAGCGCCTCGCCCGCCTGGCACTGGGCCAGGCCGAGTACCCGGTGAACAGCTTCCGCGGTGCCGGCGAGGATCTGGCGCGTCAGGCGCGCTGGTGGAAGCGCGAGGATATCGCCAAGGCCGCAATGGACACCACCCCCGGCGCGTATGCCGGTGAGGTTGCCCTGGTCACGGGTGCTGCCCCTGGTTCCATCGCCACCGCGCTGGTGGAGCGCCTGCTGGAGGGCGGCGCAACCGTCATCATGACTGCCTCTCGTGTCAGCCAGGCCCGCAAGGAATTCGCGCGCACGCTCTACGCCGAGCACGGGGCTGCTGGTTCCGCCTTGTGGCTGGTCCCGGCAAACCTGTCGAGCTTCCGCGATATCGATGCGCTCATCGACTGGATCGGCTCCGAGCAACGCGAGTCCGTGGGCAACGAGGTCAAGATCCTCAAACCGGCCCTCACTCCGACGCTGGCCTTCCCCTTCGCCGCGCCGAGCGTATCCGGCTCGCTGGCGGATGCCTCCGGCACCACCGAGGCGCAGGCCCGCTTGCTGCTGTGGTCCGTCGAGCGCACCATCGCGGGGCTGGCACGGCTGAGCCAGGAGGATGTGGACAAGCGCTGCCACGTTGTCCTGCCGGGCTCGCCCAACCGCGGCACCTTCGGTGGCGACGGCGCCTACGGCGAGGTCAAGGCAGCACTCGATGCCATCCTCAACAAGTGGAAGGTCGAAGCCGGCTGGCCGCAGGGTGTCACGCTGGCGCAGGCCAAGATCGGCTGGGTCGCCGGCACGCACCTCATGGGCGGCAACGATGGGCTGGTGCCCGCTGCCGAGAAAGCCGGCATCAAGGTGTGGAGCCCGGAGGAGATTTCCGCCGAGCTCATGGACCTGGCCAGCGCCGATTCGCGCGAGCAGGCAGCTCACGCCCCGGTGGAGAAGGACCTCACCGGCGGCTTGGAGGGCTTCTCCCTCAAGGAGCTCGCCGCAGATGTGGAGCCGGCAGGAACCACTGGCGCAGCTGCACATGAGGAAAAGGACGCCCCCGCCACCATCACCGCGCTGCCCAACCAGGTCCAAGCGGTACAGCCCGGCCTGGAGGAAGAAGTTGGCCAAGTCACCACGGACCTGGAGGACATGGTGGTCATCGCCGGTATCGGCGAGGTCTCCTCGTGGGGCTCCGGCCGCACGCGCTTCGAGGCCGAGTATGGCCTGCAGCGCGATGGTTCCGCGGAACTGACCGCCGCTGGCGTACTGGAGCTGGCCTGGATGACCGGGCTGGTGGAATGGCGCGAGGACCCACACCCGGGCTGGTTCGTCGTGGAGAGCGATGAGGAGATCGCCGAGGAGGACATCTTCGAGCGCTTCCGCGATGAGGTCGTCGCACGCTCCGGCGTGCGCACGCTGACGGATAAGTACCACCTCACCGACCGCGGCTCCATCGACCTGACCACCGTCTTCCTCGACCGCGACGTCACCTTCACCGTGGATTCGGAGGCCACCGCCCGCGATATCCAGGAAGCGGACCCAGAGTTCGTCAGCATCGTCGAGGTGGACGGCGAATGGCAGGTCACCCGCCGCCAGGGTGCGACCGTCAAGGTCCCGCGCAAGGCCACGCTGACCCGCTCCGTCGCCGCCCAGATGCCGGATGACTTCGACGCTGCCAAGTGGGGCATCCCAGAGCACATGCTCGACTCCCTGGACCGCATGGCGGTGTGGAACCTGGTCAGCGCGGTGGATGCCTTCACCCAGGCCGGCTTTTCCCCGGCGGAGCTGCTGCGCTCCATCCACCCGGGCCAAGTAGCCACCACGCAGGGCACCGGTATCGGTGGCATGGAATCCCTGCACAAGGTCTTCGTCACCCGCTTCCTCGGTGAGGAGCGCCCGTCCGACATCCTGCAGGAGGCCCTGCCGAACGTCATCGCGGCGCACACCATGCAGTCCCTGGTGGGCGGCTACGGTTCCATGATTCACCCCATCGGTGCCTGCGCTACCGCAGCGGTGTCGATTGAGGAAGCTGTGGACAAGATTGCCTTGGGCAAGGCCGATGTGGTCGTGGCCGGCGGTATCGACGATGTCCAGGTGGAGTCCCTCCAGGGCTTCGGCGATATGAACGCCACCGCGGAGACCGCCAAGATGACCGCCAAGGGAATCGATGATCGCTTCATCTCCCGCGCCAATGACCGCCGCCGCGGCGGCTTCCTTGAAGGCGAAGGCGGCGGCACCGTCCTGCTTGTGCGAGGTAGCCTCGCGCAAGAGCTGGGCCTTCCGGTGCTCGCCGTGGTCGCCCACGCCGCTTCCTACGGCGACGGCGCCCACACCTCCATCCCGGCCCCTGGCCTGGGTGCACTGGGTGCTGGCCGCGGCCGGGAGAACTCCCGCCTGGCGCGCTCGCTGCGCGGTCTGGGCCTGACGCCCAACGACGTCACGGTCCTGTCCAAGCACGACACCTCCACCAACGCCAACGATCCCAACGAGTCGGAGCTGCACTCCCTGCTGTGGCCAGCGATTGGCCGCGATGAGGATCAGCCGATGTTCGTCATCTCCCAAAAGACGCTCACCGGTCACTCCAAAGCGGGTGCCGCGCTCTTCCAGACCGGCGGCATCATCGACGTCTTCCGCACGCACCGCATCCCGGCGAACGTGTCCCTGGACTGCGTCGACCCGCTCATCGCCCCGAAGGCGCCGAACCTGGTGTGGCTGCGCTCCCCGCTGGACCTCGGCTCTGCGGGCCACAGCGTGAAGGCCGCGGCGCTGACCTCGCTTGGCTTCGGCCACGTCAGCGCGCTCATCGTCTACGCCCACCCCGGCGTGTTTGAGCAGGCCGTGTCCCAGCAGCGCGGGGCGGACGCCGCCGCCTCGTGGCGTGAGCGCGCTGAGCAGCGCCTGCGTACTGGCCGCGCACACTTCGAGGCCGGCATGCTCGGCCGCGCCCCGCTCTTCAAGGTCATCGAGGGCCGCCGCCTCCCGGCACGCGACGCCAAGGTGATGATTGACGGCTACGGCCTCGTAGACGCCGACAAGGCCGCGGAAATCTCCATGCTCCTCGACGCCGATGCGCGCCTGGGCACAAACGGGGAGTTCCCGAGTGCGTAGCCTCTAGCAATCAGGGCCAGTTCGTACTTGAACTGGCCCTTTACTTTTGCCCAAGCATCGTTTCGCTTTATGTCGCGACGATGTTTGCTCACCGACTCTTTTCAATCAGGAGAAGCCAATTCTCCTTGAAGCTGCGCATCTTCGAGGCCTTCGACATGCCTCTCAAACGGAGCAAATATTGCGCTTAGAATCCGCCGTCTAACTTGATAGCTTCCTTCAGCACCGTTCTGTTTCCAATAGTCTTTAACAAAGCAGTGACTCACGATAAGAGTTATCTGGCGCATTGCGCTCGCAGCCCACCGGGATAACAGCTATCCCAGTAAACTAAGATATCGATCTACCGAGATAAGCCTTATCCCCGATGCCCCAAGCGCATGACAGGAGTCAACTGTGGCAAAGACAGTCGAATTGGAATGGATCCCTGCTGATGGCAGCGGTCTTTCTAGACGCGCCAAGCAAGGCGGGAAGTATTATGCTTTTGTTCCCGATCCCCTCGCAGACATGTCTTTGAAGCTGCCGTCCGAGCTCTCACGACGTATCGTTCGCATCGAGCGGGAGATTCACAATCTTGGGATGAGAGACAATACCCACTCCCTTGAAGGAGTTGCGCGACTCCTGCTCCGTTCTGAGGCCGTCGCTTCCTCCAGGATCGAGGGAATCGCTCCCAACTCCGACAAAGTGGCCATGGCGATCCTCGCGCGTGAATCAGATTCCGAAATTCGGGGTTTCAAAGAATCCGCAACAGCTGTCGCCCGCAATGTCGCCATCCTCGACACCATCAATACGGACTTGGCTTACAAAGACGAGCTGGTCCTGGATGACATTGTTGCAATGCAGACAGCGCTCGTTGCAGAAAAGCCTTTACAAGGAGTACGTACTACTCAAAACTGGATTGGCGGGTCTGACTATCACCCCATCGATGCGGCTTTTGTCCCCCCGCCTCCTGCACAAGTCCCAGGACTCCTCGACGATCTCATTGAATACTTCAACGGGGCAGACCACGCCGCGCTTGTTCAAGCAGCGCTCGTTCATGCGCAGTTCGAGACCATCCACCCATTCCCGGATGGGAATGGACGCGTGGGGCGAGCTATGGTTCACGCGCTTTTGCAGCGCAGAGGGCTCACCGATGCTGCAGTTCTCCCCGTCAGTATGGTTCTGGCAACGCTCGGTGACCGTTACGTCGACGGACTCACGAAATTCCGCGAGGGTGACGTGCTGGCATGGATCTCTTTCTTCGTCGAGGCAGCACAAGTCGCCACCACCAAAGCAGCTGAACTTGCGGATAGCGTCGCCGCCCTAGAAGCAGAATGGATGGACAAGGTCAATCGCCATCGCACTACGCAAGGAAGCAAGCGCGCATTGAAATCGAATTCGACGGAGTTCCAACTGCTCAAGAAGCTTCCTGCCATGCCTTTGGTCACGGTGCCCATCGTGAAGTCCGAGCTGGGGATTTCATCGACAAGCACGGCCCGAGATGCTCTCGATTCACTCACCGACGCTGGCATTCTGCGTAAGAAAGTAATCGGTGCGGGCGGGCTTCTCGGGTACTTCGCTGACGATGTTTTCATGTTAGTCGACGATGCTGAACGCCAACTCGCCTCGACGCAGTTTAATACTCGGCTTTCACCTCCGACCGGCCGAGCAGTTCCAGCCCTTCGCGATAAATAAGCAGTAATCACTAGTGGTCACGCCCTTCGTTTCCTTACACAAGGCAAAGCGTCGTGCTGGTGCGACGCTGCAGGAGGGGACATCGGAAAGCTTGAAAGGGACCGTCACTAAAAGTGACGGTCCCATCATGGCGCAGGTTAGGTGCCCTTAACGTTGAGGATCTGGCGCAGGGTGTGCTTGACCTCAACGAGCTGGGCGGCATCGGCCATCACGCGGTCGATGTCCTTGTAGGCGTCCGGAATCTCATCGACGAACTCGGCGCCGGGACGATAGACGATCCCTTCCATGCGTGCGGCAAGGTCCGCCTCGGTGAAGCGGGCCTTGGCCTGGGTGCGCGACATGACGCGACCCGCGCCGTGCGGCGCAGACTTGAGGCCCGGCGGGTAGCCCTTGCCTTCCACGACGTAGCTAGCGGTGCCCATCGAGCCGGGGATGAGGCCGCGGTCGCCTTCGTCCGCCTTGATGGCGCCCTTACGCGTGAGCCACACGTTCTTACCGTAGTGGTTCTCGCGCTGGGTGTAGTTGTGGTGGCAGTTGATGCGCTCAAGTTCAAGCGTCTCCCGATCCGCGCCAGACCAGGTGGCGACGCAGTCGAGGAAACGATCCATCATCTCATCGCGGTTGAGCAGCGCAAAGTGCTGTGCCCAGTGGAGATCCGCAATGTAGGAGTCGAACTCGGGCGTGCCCTCGACGAGGTAGGCCAGGTCCTTGTCCGCGAGCTGGATCCAGTGCTTCTTGCAGTGGCGCTGCGCGGCCTTGATGTGCTTCTGTGCAATCTTGTTACCCACGCCGCGCGAGCCAGAATGCAGGAACAGCCAGACGCGGTCTGATTCGTCGAGACACAGCTCGATGAAGTGGTTGCCGCCGCCCAAGCTGCCCAGCTGCTGACGCCAATTCTTCGAATGACTAAGGTCCACGCCGGTGTCCTGGGCCAGCTGCGCGAGCTCACGCGTGCGGGCCTCGGTGCGCGGGTCCATGATCCAGCCGTTGTAGTTTCCGGGCGAGAGCGGAATGGAGTCTTCGACTGCGGTGCGCAGGTCCTCGAGAGCGAAGTCCTGGATATCCGCGTGCGTGAGGTGGGTCCGCACGGCGATCATGCCGCAGCCGATGTCCACGCCGACGGCCGCCGGGATGACGGCACGCAGCGTGCCGAAGACGGTGCCGACCGAGGAGCCCTTGCCAAAGTGGGCATCAGGCATGAGCGCCACGTGTGGGTGGACGAAGGGCAGGTCAGCGACGAGTTGTGCCTGCGCCACCGTCTTGTCTTCAACAATGGAGGCGAAGTTGTGCAGGCGCATAAGAGAGCCTTTCTCTGCGTTTGCGTAACGCAGTTCGTGAGAAAGGGCCTGCTTGGGCGGCTGACTTGTAAGCTGTGCGCGCGGGTCGCGCGGCTGGCACCAACGTCCGGGATAAGCAGGGCCGCTTTCCCGGGGAATGGTCAAGTCAGCCTGTTAGAAGAGTTGCTTAAAGAGGCGTCCTAGCGGCTGATTGTTATAGGTCATCATCGCGGTTCGCCTCCTTTTTGCTTTCTTGTTCTTCTTTCGGGCTGTTAGTGCTGCGTGTGAGCCTACACGATGTACGCGATTTCTGCATGCGATTGATGATGCAAGGAAATTCACCCAGCCACGAAAACTTGACACCGTCCATTCAGCCGCATTCAGTGCCTGCTCATTTGTTCGTCCGTCTGGCGGGGTGTCGTGCGCCGTGATAAGCTTTGTTCAATCATTCAGCCCGCCTCGACCTAGTCGAGAGTGGGCTGGATCTTTATCTGGGTTATACAGCAAGATTGCGCTGGGCAAGGCCGACGTCGTCGTCGCCGGCGGCATCGACGACGTTCAAGTCGAGTCGCTGCAAGGCTTTGGCGACATGAACGCCACCGCAGAGACTGCAGCGATGGCTGCGAAGGGCATCGACGAGCGCTTCATCTCCCGCGCCAACGACCGCCGCCGCGGCGGCTTCCTCGAAGGCGAGGGCGGCGGCACCGTCCTGCTTGTGCGAGGTAGTCTCGCGCAAGAGCTGGGCCTTCCGGTGCTCGCCGTGGTCGCCCACGCCGCTTCCTACGGCGACGGCGCCCACACCTCCATCCCGGCGAACGTGTCCCTGGATTGCGTCGACCCGCTCATCGCACCGAAGGCGCCGAACCTGGTGTGGCTGCGCTCCCCGCTGGACCTCGCTGCGGCGGGCCACAGCGTGAAGGCCGCGGCACTGACCTCGCTCGGCTTCGGCCACGTCAGCGCGCTCATCGTCTACGCCCACCCCGGTGTGTTCGAGCAGACCGTGTCCCAGCAGCGCGGGTCGGACGCCGCCACCCAGTGGCGTGAGCGCGCCGAGCAGCGCCTGCGTGCTGGCCGCGCCCACTTCGAGGCCGGCATGCTGGGCCGAGCTCCGCTCTTCGAGGTCATCGAAGGTCGCCGCCTCCCGGCCCAGGATGCCAAGGCCGCCGAGATTGCCATGCTTCTCGACGACTCCGCGCGCCTCACCGAGGACGGCACCTACCCCTCCGCCTAAGGCACTAGCCCCTTGTAAGTGCGGCCTGGGGAGTTTCCTTTATTGTGCGGCCTCCAACCGCTCTTTGAAGCTGGTGGCTAGATCGAGAAGATCGACTGAATTATCTGCGGGCCGCTGTTGAGACAGGTTTCGCTGTGCGGCGCGCACAAGCGTTGAGAGCCTTCCGGTGTCGCGGGCCAGTGGGGAAGTGGTAGGCAGTTCTGCCTGCATTACCTGTAGGTGTTTGGCGGCGCTGTTGGCAGCGTCTAGCGCGTACTCGTAGTCTCCAGTATCCCCGTGGGCTTTGATAAACAAGGCGCACAGGTGCGCGCCCTGGGATTCACGAACGATGTCAGTCATTCTATCCCTACTTACTCAAGCCACTTCTGGCTTGGCCCTTTGAGGCTTTCTGAGGCCCGCCATGCAACTACCAAGATAGAAATCTGGAAGAAAATAATCACTGCGTTTGGTGCTCCTCCCACGCTCGAAATAATTCCGCCTACGGTTAAAAGTAGTAGAGCTACGCCCGTTAAAACGCCCCAAGTTGCGCTTCCCCTCCTGGCCAAGAAGAAAATGATAAAGCCCAGTAGCATTATCGGAAAACAAAGGCACATGGTCCACACTTCCAAACTCGCGCCGCTAGCAACTATTTGAAACATGGAGAATAGTGACCCTTGGATCAGCACCAGAGAAAAGTTTCCCAAAGTCTGTGGATTCCATTTATTTCGTCTTTGCCTGTCGTCAGAAGTAGTTGGTTCAACCTGCTCCCTTTTGGTCTGGTTGCCTTGTATTTCTGTCGAGTCCACAAAGAGGGGTGGTTTTCGCCTGTCGAGCATGGTGGTGATGGTGCACAGAATTATGAACGCAAGGGCCCACCAACTACCTGCTCGCGAAGACTGTTCTTGTCCACCGGGAACTGTCTTATTTCCGTCTTCCCGTAGGGGACTATTTTTACTTTGGCTCACAGACCCCAAGGCTACGTCAAACGATTGTTGTCTCTAGCCAGTAAGTGTGGGCGAAACTTTATGCACGTACGGAACGTTGTATGGGCATGACGATTTTAATATTAATTTTCATTTTGGCCGCTGTCGTACTCACCTATATCTTGCACACGCGCCGGAAAGAACGGGAGCGTCGCGAGCAGGAAGAGGCAAGGCGGGAGAAGCGCAACAGAGAGGCGCTTGATAAGTATTGCGAACGTTGGAGAAATCCATACACGGAAAACTAAGCACGTTCCAGACCCGGCCCTCTCCAAAAATGAAAGCATGAGGCACCCCAGGAACTGCAGCACGCGACGAAACAGCCTTTAGGCACGCGCTTAAAACCGGACACCGACTGCGTCAACAAGGCCAACGCCTCACCGATGCCGCAATTATCGATGCCTACGAACACGCCTACAACATCGCACACACCCACGGCGGCGCAGGACGCGACAACGAGATGCCACCCATGTGCGACCGCCAAACCATGCCTAGGAACAAAACTCGGGACACTTCAGGCCTCATGAACAATGCCAGCCACCGTTTCTTCACCCCTTTTTGCCTTCAACCAACGACAACGCGCGCCTAGACCCCAACATTAGACATATTCTTTATGAATGGGGTCCGACAAAAATACACCTAACGAAGAAAACGCACCAGAAGACACTTCCCCGAAAGAACACAATGCACTAGATAGGAAATCCCCTATAGAGAATCATTCCGAACAGGAAAAAGAGGTCGCTCAGAGTACAAGTGGCGCTTGGTTTGCTCGCCTCAAACGTCTTAGCGGCTTTCGGGGACCGATCCTTAAAAGTCAATGGCTCCGCAATGTTGGGGTGTCGCTCTTCGTGACCGCCCTGTTTGCGGGGGCGCAGCTTTGTCTCGCTAATAATCAAGCAAATACGGCAGAGCGGCTCGAAAATCTGCGATACGTTCGCGAGCGATCTCAAGTTACGACGCCAATTGATTTATCACCCCAGTGTCTAAGAACTGGCGAGTTCATACTCACCCCCGAGTCAACAACTACGAATTCCTCCGCAGACGATAAAGACCATTTCACTCCAGAACTGCCTTTTAAAGACTTTGACCTAAAGGGGCAGAACTTGAGCGGGCTTTGGCTTAACTGCGCAAACTTTAGTGAAGCAAACCTCGAAGGAGCAGACTTAAGCAACACATATTTGATAGGCGCAAATCTAAGCGGCGCGAATCTAAGAAACGCAAATCTAAAACACTCGCAGCTTCAGTTAGCGCGACTAGAGAATGCCGATTTGAGCGGTGCAGATCTGAGCGGAGCGAACCTATCGGGAACTCCTACAGACCTTTCGATTCTTGAAACTGCAACTTTGTGCGAGACCACTCTCCCAGAGGACAACCTAGGGCTAACACAGCAACAGAAAGAACGGTTACAAGAATTAGGTGCGACTTTCACTAAGGAAGAAGACGAAGAGCCATAACGCTCACGCCCAAATTGGGTACACCCATCTGTACGCGCTGACCTGCGGCGTTGTGGGTTGTGCCGAGCGTGCTGCCGGAGTCCCTTTCAGTGTCCCTGGGGTAGGAGCGGCCGCATGAAGGTGCGCTCGTACCGCAGGACGCACTCGGACTCGTCTCGAATCCGGTCAGCGGCGATGAAGTCCGAGTGGGTGCCGAACAAGGTGCGGTACTGCTCGTAGGCAGCCAGGCTGGGGAAGCTGAACAGGGATTCCGCACGGTCACTCACACCTTCCGCGGGTAGGTAGTACCCGTGGTGGGTGCCGCCGTGTTCGTCGACATGCCGCATCCAAGCGCGGGCGAACTGTTCAAAGGCTGCGATCTGGTCGGGGTCGATGGTGTAGTGGACGACACAGGTGATCACATCCACAACGCTAGGCCCACAGGCGCTCATTGGGGAGCCTTTGTCTGTGCGCCTCGTGGTGCAGCACACCAATCTGCCTGGTTTACCTGCGGAAATGCGTCAGTTCGCCAAGTTGGCGCCGAGTTCAACGGTGAGAACTCCGACGGCGATGAGGAGGATGCCGAGGGCCATGGTTCGGGTGAGGGGTTCGTGGAAGATGACCCGGGCGAGGATCGCGGTGAGAGCTACGCCGGATGCTGCCCAGATGCCGTAGGCGACGCCAAGGGCCATGCCGTCGGCCAAGGCGAGACTTAAGGCGACGAACGCCACGAGATACCCCGCGATGACGCCGATGAACCATTTCTTCACCCGGCCACCGTCGGAGGCTCGTAGCGACATGGTCGCGACGACTTCGGACAAGATGGCGCCTGCGAGGAAGATCCATCTCATGAGTTGACTCCTGCTTCCTGGGCTGCGGTTTGCTGAGCTTTCTGGGAGCCGAGTTCGACGGTGAGGACACCGCTGATGATCGCAACCATTCCAAGACCCATCACAGCGGTCAGAGGTTCACCGAAAATCGCGGCGGATAGCACGGCGGCGAGCACGACCCCGCTGGCTCCCCAGATGCCATAGGCGACGCCGATCTGCATTCCTTCGCGCAGGCAGAAGGTGAGGAAGACGAAAGTGCCGATGTATCCGGCAGCAACCACGATGTACCAGGATGGGTGATTGAGCGCCGCCTTGAGAGACAGCGTCGCCGCCACTTCGGTAGTGATGGCGCCAGCGAGCAGGAACCACTGCTTCATGGGGTTGTTCCTTCGATCAGGGAGCGAATGCTGGAGACGACGGCTTCGAGATCCGCGCCGTGGAGGGTGGACACACCTGTGGCCTGGGCGCCCCAGAGTCCGTCGGCGGCGAGTCGGGCGGTGGTCAGCCTGGCTCGGGTGGCGGCGTCGAGATCGTCCGGGAGTTCGAGCCAGCGGCCCATCCGCGTAGTCCACGGTTCGGTGAGTTCGGGCCGATACGTCGCTTGGCCCCAGATGATGAACTCGGCGCGCTTGGCGACCCCGTGGGCGGCGACGTGAACGTAGCTCAGGAGCCGCTCGGTGGCGTTGGCGTTCTCGAGGGGCTTGCCAAGGGTGGCAGTCATGTCGTTCTCGACGTTGGCCGCAGCGTGGTCGACGATCGCGGCGAGCAGTACGTCGCGGTTGCGGAAGTGATATAGCAATCCCGGTTTGGTGAGCCCGGCCTCGTGGGCCACTGCGTCAAGGGTAATGTCGCCACCCTCCGCTGCGTTCATGACGCGGAGGGCAGCTTCCAGGATCTCGGAGCGCTGACTGGTTCGCATATAGCTAACTTTACCATTTGGTAGGTGAAGCCTTCAACTGCGGGCGCTGGTAGGGGCACCTGGGGTACACCCTAATTTTACTAGCATCCATGCCCGCAAGTTGCATGTAAAATAGGGTAGATTCAGACATTGTTTTACACATGTACAGCAGGACCTAGGCCTTAGATTTACAGAAGGTGGTGAGTGTGGTGTTGTCGCCGGATGGTTTCCATATTGAAAGCCATATTGACGCAGTGCCCGCGTTAGCGCGGGTGAAAAACTGCATGGTGGATTGTCGTCGGGGCAGCAGGCGTTGGGCAGGATTGTGCAATCCTTACTTGCTGACGCTGACGCTCTCGACGGTATTCAGCTTTATGCCCTCTCGGATGCAATCGAGTCGTATCGTGATGCGATCATCGCCCAGGAGAATGCTGCCTTTGACCCCCTGCGGGGCGAAGACTAATGGCCAATGACCCCGGCTCACGCGGGCAGCGGGTGGGCTATATCCGCGTTTCCACGGTGGAGCAGAATAGTCAGCGCCAGAAAGAACTACTCAATGCTTCCGGCAGGATCGACCGATTCTTTGAAGATAAGATTTCTGGCCGCACGAAGACTGAGCGTCCTGGGCTTGGGGAGTGTATGGCCTATGTGCGTGACGGTGACGAGCTCGTCGTCTCGTCGATTGATCGCCTCGCCCGATCACTTACGGACCTTCGCGGTATCGTTGATGAGCTCACCGGAAAGGGTGTGACTGTTACTTTCCTGCACGAGCACCTCACGTTTGCGAAAGACACCACGGACCCGCGTGCGGATCTAATGCTCGGCATCCTCGGCAGCTTTGCGGAGTTTGAGCGGGCCATTATTCGTGAGCGCCAGGCGGAGGGGATTGCGCTGGCGAAAAAGGCCGGCAAATACAAAGGGCGCAAACCCGCTCTTAGCCCGGGCCAGGTAGCGGAGATTAAGCGGCGCGTTTCGGCAGGGGAGTCGAAAGCAGCACTAGCGCGGGAATTCGGAGTCACCCGCCCTACGGTGTACCGGGCGTTGAAGAACGCATAGATGCGGCGATGGGGGCGGGTGAATATACGCCCCACGGTGCTTGCCACATGGCAGGACATTGACTGTTCCAGGCACGCCTACAGGTAGCCTTACGCACGTTTCCCCTCGTGGGCGGCTTTTACAAGGGTGTCGAAGGCACGCCCCCAGGTCTCGTTAGGGATAACTGCTAACGTTATTTCCGGTTCACAATCACGCCCCGCTACTTACGGTGGGGTGTGGGTGTGACTTCCTCGTCGGTGCGCGGTAAGGCCCGCGCGTGACGTGGGCTGTCCCGCGCGCCCTTTTCAGGCGAGCGGACAACCCTACGACGCAAAAGGGGCTTAAGGGACATTTCGTGTGGATAAACCGATACAGATCCTCGGGGCAGCCTGGGATAATGCGGTGATTTTGATTTTGGATCGGTTCCAACAGCCCGATCGATGAAATCAACACTGGATAGTCCTAGGTCTGTGATAGGAGGACTGCAGCTGGTGCGGTAAGGCCAATTCCTATGGCTAATAGGAATCGGCCGTCGTGTGACGTGTGCGGCCATGGACTGGTTAAGAACGGCAAGACCGCGGCAGGAACCCAACGCTGGCTATGTCCTAAATGCAACGTTTCATCGATTAATACCCGCGCACACGCCAGCGAGATACGCCACTTCAAGATCTTTATTGACTGGATTCTTTCCGGTGAATCTGCAGACCATTTAGCCAAGCGCCTTGGGGTAACAAGGCGGACTTTAACCCGGTGGGACCTGCCCCCTGTTTGGTAGACACCTCCGATTCCGACCGTGTTGGGTCGGGGAAAGGTAATCTACCTCCATGCCT
>NZ_JASOLS010000160.1:0-278 GCF_030215295.1 Corynebacterium sp. UMB6689
GTTGGACTCGGTTTGCCTGATAAATTAGCAGATGGTCCCACAATCGGAAAACCTGTTTCTCTAATGACTGCTAAGGTGAAGTCGTGGTCGGGCATCCGAATGCCCACTGTCTTTAACCCCCCGGTAACGGTTGGACCAAAAATTCCAACCTTAGTCGGAACAATCAAGGTCAAAGGCCCTGGCCAGAATTGATCAGTCAGTTTTTTAGCAATTGCAGCTTGCGCTTCATTGACTATATTAGAATAACGAAATAAATCTTCTTTACGGCAGACATGAAC
>NZ_JASOLS010000161.1:0-277 GCF_030215295.1 Corynebacterium sp. UMB6689
ATGCAGGTCATTTACAAGCTGCTATGTTAGACACCTACGAAAACGAATTCGACTATGTCAAACATGACTGGTCACATAAGGGGATTGTTGACCAAACTTTCTTACGTTTATTACACCACCCAGCAGTATCCTACACCCCACATATTGCCTACTATACTGATGAATCCGTTCAAAACATGGTCTTCCATGCCTTGAATGCTACAAAATCAGTGATTGAAACTGGCGATACTGAATTACGTGTTAACTAATCAGTAATAGATAAAATATAGAAAAAATA
>NZ_JASOLS010000162.1:0-276 GCF_030215295.1 Corynebacterium sp. UMB6689
TTTAATTTGCTTTTGTACCTCTTTTGAAAGTTCTAGTCCCCGACTATCATATAAATTGATGGGCATGTCTTCTTTACTAAGCTTTTGAATATGTTGGGTGATGGGTTTTCCTACGCCCGTTTTAGCCAGTTCTTCTCGAAAGATATTATTAATTAACGTACTTTTACCTACACCAGTTTTTCCAACGACGAGAATTTCAATTTTTTCCATTTCATTAATAGTATCACCGGCCTGGTTAAGTAAATCATCAGCGAGTGAAAAATCAAAGTTTTTAGG
>NZ_JASOLS010000163.1:0-276 GCF_030215295.1 Corynebacterium sp. UMB6689
GAAGCAGCCATCATTGAAAGAGTGCGTAATAGCTCACTAGTCGAGTGACCCTGCGCCGAAAATGTACCGGGGCTAAACTGAACACCGAAGCTGTGGATCCGTAGGATGGTAGGAGAGCGTTCTATAGGCAGAGAAGCATGATCGTGAGGACATGTGGAGCGTATAGAAGTGAGAATGCCGGTATGAGTAGCGAAAGACGGGTGAGAATCCCGTCCACCGATTGACTAAGGTTTCCAGAGGAAGGCTCGTCCGCTCTGGGTTAGTCGGGTCCTAAGC
>NZ_JASOLS010000164.1:0-275 GCF_030215295.1 Corynebacterium sp. UMB6689
CTATTGATGTGATCCAAAATGTAAAAGTTATGTCTGATTATATGAATAAATCGGACATCGCAGTTTCTTCCCAAGGTCGGACCATGTTAGAGTTAGCGGCTATGGGAGTACCAACGATTCTCTTGGCTCAAAATGAGCGGGAATTGACCCATGAATTTGGATATTTATCCAATGGCTTTATGAACCTAGGTTTAGGTCAGGCCATTGACAGCCAATCCATTGGGCGCACTTTGAATTGGTTGATTGAAACACCACAAATTCGTCAACAAATGCAC
>NZ_JASOLS010000165.1:0-275 GCF_030215295.1 Corynebacterium sp. UMB6689
TGACGTGACTGCCGAAATCGCCCGTCGCATGGGCATCGGCGACAAATTCTCGCAGGGCAAGAAGACCACCGAAGATTGGGCACGCGAAATTCAGGATGTCACGCGCAAGGACAACCCGGAATTCCCCACCTTCGACGAGCTGCGCAAGATGCGTGTATACCGCTACCCCTCCAAGGAGCACGTGGTGCCGCTGAAGGAATTCCGCGAAGATCCCAAGGCGAACCCGCTGGATACGCCCTCGGGAAAGATTGAGCTATATTCCTCCCAGCTGGCAG
>NZ_JASOLS010000166.1:0-274 GCF_030215295.1 Corynebacterium sp. UMB6689
CATGAAGGATCTTACTGGTCGAGATCGTTATCTATTTGCTCGTCGCCCTAAAATGGGGGACATGAATGTGTATCCAGCTTCCGAAGCCGCCCAGCCGTTGCAAGAGGCAGCCCAGAAGGGCGAGCTAGTTGTTATTCCCACTGACACTGTGTATGGAATCGGGGCAGATCCGCGAAATGCGCAGGCTGTCTCCAAACTATTAGCTGCTAAGGGTAGGACCGGGCAGATGCCTCCGCCGGTGTTGGTGTCTGCTTTGGAGGACTGGAAACTGGTG
>NZ_JASOLS010000167.1:0-274 GCF_030215295.1 Corynebacterium sp. UMB6689
GGGGGAGGTGTGAAATGAATTTGTTTGTAGAAATTATGCTTTTCGTCAAAGAGTGGTGGCCGTTGGTCACTTTTTTTATTGGCGTGATGTATGCAGGATATAAAGGGGTTAAGACCATAAATGACACGCTAGTCGATATTAAGCATGAGCTAAAAGTGTCCAACGAAAAGATTCAAGAATCGCGGGATCAAGTAATTAAGATCTGGTCAGAACTTGAAAAGCACGATGAGAGATTGGATGACTTAGCAACGAAAAGTGTAGAACACAACGAAAG
>NZ_JASOLS010000168.1:0-272 GCF_030215295.1 Corynebacterium sp. UMB6689
CTGAATAATGTCCCGCATTGACCCGTATTGACCCGCTTGAGGCGGGACGCTAGAAATAGCGATAAATCAATAATCTAACATATATGTCCCCTATGTCCCGCTTCTTTTTAAGTATAACTATAGTAAATAAATAATATATATATATAACAAGTTGGCAAGAACCGGGACATTTTTTGGGGATAGCTCTAAAGCCTTTGCTATCAAGGGATTTGGGGGCAATTTTCCCCTAAAAACAACCGGGACAAGACAGGGGACACACCCCCCCTAAATAG
>NZ_JASOLS010000169.1:0-272 GCF_030215295.1 Corynebacterium sp. UMB6689
GCTATATGTGAAGCCTTCGGAGCTACCGTGACCTACGCCGCGGAAGTGGTGCACGGCATCGCCCGACCGGCGCGCATGGATACGTCCAGCACGCTCTTTGCGGGGTGCGAGGAGAAAGAAATGGTGGCCCGCTACCATTCCCTCGCCGTCAAGGACGATACCCTCGGTGGTGACCTGGCCGTAACCGCGCGCTGCGTGGGGGACGGGGAAGTCATGGCGGTGGAGCACCGCAGCTTCCCGGTATTCGGGGTGCAATTCCATCCCGAATCGAT
>NZ_JASOLS010000016.1:0-60762 GCF_030215295.1 Corynebacterium sp. UMB6689
AATCAAGATCACCGCATTATCCCAGGCTGCCCCAGGAATCCGTATCGGTTTATCCACACGAAATGTCCCTTAAGCCAAAACTGCGGAGTTATCCACAGGCGGCTAGGAAGCCCTAGCGCGTGGTAGGTGTGCTCGCGCATGCTTCGGGCATGAGCACGTTTCACCTAGTTATCGCAGTCGGGGATGCCGCACTGCGAGCAGAAGCAGCTTCCGCGGCTGCTGCCAGTACTGCGGAAGTGAGCACCGTCGAGGATCCGCGGGACTTTTCCCGCCACCTGCCGAAGGCGGATGCTGTCTTAGCTGATTCGCTGACGGCCCGTCTCGTGGCGGGGCATCCGCGGGTGTATTTCCTGGCCTTGGATCCGGGGCCGATCGATTATGAGGCCGCACTCTGTTGCCGTGCGACTGCCGCCTTCATCGTGCCAGCCCAATCGAAAGAACTCCTGGGCGCATTAGCTGCGGACGCTACTCCTGAGACCACCGTGTCCACAGGTTTAACCCTGGCGGTGACCGGCTCCGCTGGGGGCTTAGGTACCTCGACCGTGGCGGTGGCGCTGGCCCGCGAGGCAGGCGCGGATCTCCTGGTTGATGCGTGCCCTTATTCCGGCGGCCTCGACTTGCTCACCGGCATTGAGAACAAGCCCGGCGCGCGGTGGCCGGATCTCGCTGCGGGGACCGGTTCGGTTGATGCAGCAGACCTTGTCCGTGCTCTGCCCACCACTCCGGATGGCATCGCGGTTCTCTCAGAGGCGAGGTCTGCCAACGCGGAGGTGGTTGAGATGAGTGCCACCCGGCGCGCGGCCATTATGCAAGCTGCGTGTTTATACCCGGGGACCGTGGTGGTGGATTGCCCGCCGTGGGATATCCCCGACGCGGCGGATCACGTGGTGGTGCTGACCGCCGCTGAGGTGCGGGCGGCCGCCGCCTGCGCGCAGCTGGTGGCAGAGCTTCGCGCCCGGCCGCAGGAGTGCTCCGTCGTCGTGCGCAACCGTCAGTGGGCGGGTCTGGACGCCAGCGATATTGCCACGGTGACTCATGCAGAACCCATCGCTGAGTTGCCGACGATCCGTGGTTTGACCCGCACGGTGGAAACCAGTGGGCTGCCGTGTCAGCTGCCCCGAGCCCTTGTGCGTGCCGCGCGCCAGATGTGGGAGGCCGTGGCATGAACCTGATCGATACGATGCGCACTATCGTGGCCGCCGAGCCGCAGCTGGCCCACGATGCACCGGCCTTGGCGCGGCGCATTCGCCAGGAGGCCGGAGTCATCAGCGATGTCGATGTGCTCGACCTTCTGCAGCGCTTGCGCCACGATTCCGTGGGCTTAGGATTATTGGAACCGGTCCTATCGCTGCCGGGGCTGACCGATGTTGTTGTTAATGGCCCCGATTCCTGTTTCGTCGATTGCGGGCAGGGCCTGCAGCCGCGTGATATCGGCTTTGCCGATGACGCCGAAGTACGCCAGCTTGCTACCCGGCTGGCTGCGGTGGCGGGCGTGCGGCTAGATGATGCGCAACCTTTTGCCGATGGGCGCCTGACCCGCCCCGATGGAACGAGGATCCGACTTCACGCGTTGCTTGCGCCTCCTTCAGCAAGCGGAACTTGCATCAGCCTTCGTGTGTTGCGCCAGGCGCAAACCAGCCTGGAGGAGTTAATAGCCAATGGCAGCATTGATTCCAGCTTGGAGCATGTCTTGCGGGCCGTCGTTGAGTGCCGGGCATCCTTCCTGGTCACTGGTGGGACCGGCTCCGGCAAGACGACGTTGCTCGCTGCCTTGTTGGGGTGCGTGCCCGTCACCGAGCGCTTGCTCATCATCGAGGACACCCCGGAGCTTTCCCCGAATCACCCGCACGTGGTGACCTTGGTATCGCGCCGGGCCAACGCGGAAGGGCGCGGCGAGATTTCTATGTCGCTCCTGCTCCGCCAAGCGCTGCGCATGCGCCCAGACCGCATCGTCGTCGGTGAAATCCGCGGCGCGGAGGTAGTGGAACTGCTTGCCGCGCTCAACACTGGGCACGATGGTGGGGCTGGCACCGTGCATGCCAACTCTGTTGATGAAGTACCCGCCCGCATGGAGGCCCTCGCCGCGCTGGGAGGACTCGACCGCGTGGCGCTGCACTCGCAGCTAGCGGCCGCAGTGCACGTGGTTCTTGGGATGGAGCGTACCCCGCAGGGTCGACGCCTCGCACACCTCGGCGTGCTGGAGGGAAACCCGGTCACGCCTCAGCTGGTGTGGACGGCCGAAGAGGGCCCGCTTCCCGGGTTTGCGCAGCTGTGTTCGCGGTTGGGGGTGGAACCATGATGTGGCTGTTCCTTGCAGCGGCGTGTTTGCTCTCGCAGCCTGCTTCGGTGACGCGGCTGGAATCTCCCAAGCCTCGCTCGCTGGCACCCGCGGCTGTCTTCCTCGGGGTCGGGTGCTGTGTCTTTTTCGGCAGGCCCACTGTTGTGGTGGCGGTGGGCTGCATTGTGGCCTGTGCGCTGTGGTTTGCCAATGACCTGGCAGCCGCCCGGCGCCAGCGCCGCGGTGCTGAGGCACTCGCCTCCTATTTTGGTTCTATTGCCGCTGAGCTGCGGGCGGGCTCGACAACGGCGGGCGCGCTGCGTCGGGGTGCAGATGCCCTTCCTGACTCCACTCCGGAGAGTCTCCGCGACGCGTTGAGCACAGCGGCGGGACTCGCGGCGCAAGGGGGCTCACCCGCGGTGGCCCTCACGGCACCAGAGGTTAAGCGCTATGCAGCGCTACTTACACTGTCCGGGCGCCATGGCGTGGCACTGGCGAGTCTCATTGAGCAGGCCCAAAGCCAGCTGGATACCGCGCGCCGCCACGCCGGTGAGACCGCCGCCTCTTTGCAGGGGCCGCAGGCCACCGCGGTTATCCTGGCGTGCTTGCCGCTGGCGGGCATTCTCATGGGTGGGGCGATGGGTGCGGATTCCCTGGGGTTCCTGTTGGGCGGTGGCTTAGGGGGCATGCTTCTCGACGTCGGCGTGGCACTCGTCTGCGCCGGCTTTGCCTGGTCGCGCCTCATTCTGCGGAAGGCGGCGCAGTGATGGTCTTGACTTATATCTCCACTGCATTAATGGCCGCGGCACTCGCTATCACGGCTGTTGCGCCCTCTGGGCGGATTGCCGAGTCGGGGTCGCGCACGCCGCGCCCGAAGACGCCGCGCGATGGTCCAGCGGCGGACTATAGTGCGCTCGAAGCAGCCAGCGACCTCGAGCTCTTCGCTGCTTGTTTGGAGGCCGGACTCTCCACGCGAAGCGCCGTGGTGGCCGTCGCCGAAGCCTCGTCGCAGTGGTCGGAGGCGGCAGCACTCATTGGGGTAGGGGTTCCCATGAACACTGCGTGGTCGGCGTTGGCCAGCCAGCCGCATTTGGAAGAACTGGTGCGGCTTACGCAGCTGTCTGGTGAATCGGGCGCTGCCATGGCAACTGGGTGCCACCGGTTGGTGGCGCAGCTGCGTGCCGAAGCCTCGGCACAAGCTACCGCGCGGGCGGAGCGCGCTGGTGTGTTCATCGCAGCACCGCTGGCCGTGTGTTTTCTTCCCGCCTTCCTGGTCCTTGGGTTGATACCCGTCCTTATCAGCTTGGGCCAGCAACTCTTCTAAGTCAGCACATACAACCAACCGTTCAACTAACCACTCACCAACTCAGCACACGCAACCTACACAAACACAGGAAAGAAAGATAGGTTAACCATGCAGAAAAAGGTAAACTACCAGTCACTATTAGCTAATGATGATGGGATGTCCACGATTGAATATGCCATGGGCAGTTTAGCCGCGGCAGCCCTCGCCGCGGTGCTCTATGCCGTGGTCAATGGCGGCGAAGTTACCAGCGCCATTACGTCCATCATCACCGACGCCCTGTCCAACTCTCCAGGCTAATGCGCGCGCTTGATGACGCCGGCTCCGTCACCATCGAGGCGGCTCTGTCGCTGTCCGCACTCGTCATCGTTGCGGCGGGAATCGTGGGTGGCATCGCCACGCTGTCGGCCCACCTCGCTGCCGTTGACGCCGCGGGAGCTGCGGCTCGCTCCGCCGCCATCGGCGTGGACTTTCAGCGCGAAGGAGTGACGGTCACCGTGAGCGAAGGCTCCGGCCTTATGACCGCTGAGGCTGCCGTGCCCGCACCCTTGGGAACCATGCGTGCGCAGGCGGTGTTTCCCGCGGAGATGGCAGCCGGTGGGGCCGCAGGGGCGCAGCCATGAGGTGTCGTCAGCGCAGCTGGGCGAGACACCTCGCGGGTGAGGACGGCTATGCCACCGTCGTCACCGCCGGGATCATCGCCGCAGTGACATCGCTGCTCTTGGCAGTCGCGGCGGTCGGATCAGCGGTGGTGGCGCGGCACGAAGCGCAGGTGGCGGCAGACCTCGCCGCCGTGGCCGGCGCGTGGGAGGCGGCTAAGGGCAGGGACGCCTGCACGAAGGCCACAGAGATTGCCGCGCTTAACGGCGCGGAGCTCGGCTCCTGCGTCATCGATGGGAGCGACGTTGAGGTGGCCGCCCAGATGCGCGGGCGCAGCGCCATCGCCCGTGCTGGTCCGGTCTAAGAGGTCATGGTGACCAGTGCGCCGAGGAGAGCTATAGCGCCCGCCTTGTCCAGAGGGTTATTGCCGTTGCCGCACTTGGGGGATTGCACGCATGACGGACACCCGGACTCGCAGGGGCAGGAGCGCACGGCCTCAAAGGTAGCCTTGATCCACTCGGGGAAACGCCGGAAGCCTTCCTCGGCGAAGCCGGCGCCGCCGGGATGGCCGTCGTAAACGAAAACCGTGGGCAAGCCCGTATCGGCGTGTTGGGCGGTGGACACGCCGCCGATATCCCAGCGGTCGCAGGTGGCAATGAGCGGCAGCAGCCCAATGGCGGCGTGTTCGGCCGCATGGAGGGTGCCGGGCGTGCGCCCGGCGGTGACTCCCATCGCTGCGAGTGCCAGCGGATCGATGGTGTAGGCCACCGCCCGGGTCACCAGGCGCTGCTCCGGCAGGTCAAGGGGGATATCCTCGCCCACGGAGCCATCGGGAAGCCGAACCTGGTAGCCGGTGACCTTGTCGGTCACCTCGACCTCCAGGCTGGCCACCCACAGGCCGGGGGCGTAGTTCACCAAGTCATCGGCCTCGCGCAGGATGCGGATATCCGTCGTGGACTTCGGCTGCGTGGTGTAGTCCGGCGTCTTCGGTACGGCGAGGGCTACGCCTGGCTCGGCGGGAGCTGCGCCACCATCGCCTCCGCCGAGGTGAAGTTCCTCGATCACGAAACTTTCACCGCGGTGCAGGTACACCGCGCCGGGATGTACCTGGCTGACCGCGCGGGCTGCATCGATGGTGCCGAGCAGGCGGCCGTCGGAAGAATCGACAATCATGACCTCCTCGCCTGAGCCGCCGCGCAGCGAGACGGCCGTGTGCGCGGTCTCCGGGGTGAGCTCGCTGGAGCCAGCGGGCAGGGGAGCGGCGAACCAGCCCTGCGGGCGCCGGCGCAGCAAGCCCTGCTGGGCTAGGTCATGAACCACGTCTTCGGCGTGGAAGGCGGCCACGTCGGCGTCGCTCAGCGGCTTTTCTACCGCCGCGCAGTACACGTGTCCGCCCAGGATATAAGGGTTAGCGGGGTTGAACACGCTGGCCTCGACCGGCCGGCCCAACAGCGCTTCCGGGTGGTGAACCAGGTAGGTATCCATCGGTTCATCGCGGGCTACCAACACCACCAGAGAGCCCTGCCCGCGGCGGCCCGCGCGTCCTGCCTGTTGCCAAAAGCTGGCGACCGTACCCGGGAACCCAGCGGTGACCACGGCATCCAGCCCGCCGACGTCAATGCCCAGTTCCAAAGCCGAGGTAGTGGCTACGCCGAGCAAGGAACCATCATCCAGTGCCTGCTCCAGCGCGCGGCGGTCCTCGGCCAGATAACCCGCGCGGTAGGCGGCAATCCGGCGCGCAAAATCCGGCCGGCCCAGCCTCCCGGAGAGCTCTTCTGCTGCACGTAGCGCGGTGGTCTCTGCCGCGCGCCGCGAGCGCACAAAGGTCAACGTCCGCGCGCCTTGCGCCACCAGCGCGGCCATCATCCACGCTGCCTTCGTCGTAGCGGCGCGACGCACCGGGGCACCGTTCTGCCCTTCGATGCCTTCCATGAAGCCCGGCTCCCACAGCGCGACCGTCCGCGCACCCGTCGGCGCGCCATCCTCGGTCACCGCGAGCACCTCGCGCCCCGTCAGCCGCGCGGTATGCCGCGCCGGATCCCGCATGGTCGCCGAAGCCGCAATAATGACTGGCCGCGAGCCATAGTGCTCGCACAGCCGCAGCAAACGCCGCACCACCAGCGCCACGTTCGCCCCGAAAACCCCGCGGTAGGCATGCGCCTCATCGATGACGATGAATTTCAAGTGCCTCAGCACCCGCGCCCACCGCTGATGCGCCCCCAGCAGAGAAGAATGAATCATGTCCGGGTTGGAAAAGATGAACCGCGCTTGATCCCGGATGCCGGCGCGCGCTTCGGTGGGGGTGTCGCCGTCGTAGGGGGCGGGGTGGACGTCGCGAAGCACGGCGATATCCTGCGTGAGCTCCAGCACCGCGCGCAGCTGGTCCGAACCCAGCGCCTTCGTCGGCGTGATGTAGAGCGCGCACGCGGTCGAATCCTGCGCCAGGCGGGACAGGATGGGCAAACGGTAGCCCAGCGACTTTCCGGAACTCGTCCCGGTGGACACCACCACGTCGCGCCCCTCCCACGCGGCCTGTGCCACGGCGACCTGGTGGGCATAGAGCTTGGCCACACCCTGCTCCTCCAACGCCGCCCGCAACTCCGGCAGGACCCACTCCGGCCACTCGGCATAGCGCGCTGGCTGGGCGGGCAGGGTGGTGGAGTGCGTTAGCTCGGACTCGGGGAAACGCTCAACAAGGTGCTCGACGAGCTCCTCACCCAGAGGGTTCTCACTCACGCTTGCCTCCACTAATCTGCTGTAGGTGTCCAAACGTGGCACACTGGTGCACTAGTTTGCACTACTTTATTTCCGCAAAGGACAACTCATCATGGCATACGGTACCGTCAAGTTCTTCAACGCCGAAAAAGGCTACGGCTTCATTGAGCAGGAGGACGGCTCCGGCGATATCTTCGTGCACTACACCGAGATCCAAGGAACCGGCTTCCGCACTCTCGAAGATAACCAGCGCGTCTCCTTTGAGATTGGGGAAGACGCTAAGGGCCAGCAGGCCACCAACGTCGAGGTGGTTTAGGGGGATTCGGCATAGCCGCGCCGGGTATCCCACCATTCCAGCAGCTTATTCTGCCCCTTTTGCAGGCCGAAGCCGATGATGACCGCGGCGATGATGGAAATGAGCATGGCTATCGCGGGCGAGCCGGAGAAAGCCACGCCGCCGAGATAACCAATGGCTAGCGCTTGCGCCACCCACAGCAGCACCCCGAAGGTGTCGAAGAAGAAAAACAGCGGCCACGGGTAGCGCATCGAGCCGAGCAGAATCGTCATGAAGAGCCGGGCCGAGGGGATGAAACGCGCAATGATGATCGCCGCGCCGCCGCTGCGCCGAATGTTGCGTTTAACCCACGTTAAGGCATCGTAGGCCTTCGTGCCTTTTTGGGCTCTATTAATAAGGGTAATGAGCCGCGTTCCCAGAAAGAAGCACAAGTTATCCCCCACAATGGCGGCAACCAGCGCGACGAAAAACATGGTGGGAAGGTGGGGAAAACCTTGGGAACCAGACCAAGCGCCAACCATGTTGAGGGGAACCTCTGAAGGCAACACGGGGAAGAAGCAGTCGAGGAAAATCAGCGAACCCACCAGCGGATAAATCCACTGGGTGGCCATGATGACCTCGAACCATGCAGTAATAGACGCAATCACGCTGTCTCCCGGTTGTGTACTGTGAGGCGAATCCTCGGACGGCCAGTATAGACCCCCTGTTGTGTGGACGCGTACTGGCCTGAATAACTAGAGTGAACCTCTATCTGTGTACTCTAGGGGCAATTGCCCAGCAGAGGACTAACCATCGGAAGGGATGAAGTCGAAGTGGCAGAAGCTACCGGCCCGGGGAAGACCCTGGTCATCGTCGAGTCAGCAACCAAGGCGAAGAAGATTCAGCCTTATCTCGGCGATAAGTACATTGTTGAGGCCTCCGTCGGCCACATCCGGGACCTTCCCCGCGGCGCTGCCGACGTCCCCGCTAAGTATAAGAAGGAATCCTGGGCGCGCCTCGGTGTTAACCCGGAGGATAACTTCACCCCGCTGTACGTCATTAGCCAGGACAAGAAGAAGAAGGTCGCTGACCTCAAAGCCAAGCTGAAGGAATGCGACCAGCTTTATCTAGCAACAGACCCCGACCGCGAGGGCGAGGCCATTGCCTGGCACCTGCTCGAGGTGCTCAAGCCCAAGGTGCCGGTGCGCCGCATGGTCTTCAACGAGATCACCAAGTCCGCCATCCTGGAGGCGGCGGAAAATACTCGTGAGCTCGATGAGAACCTCATCGACGCCCAGGAAACCCGCCGCATCCTCGACCGCCTCTACGGCTACGAGGTCTCCCCGGTGCTGTGGAAGAAGGTCATGCCGCGCCTGTCGGCTGGCCGCGTGCAGTCGGTGGCTACCCGCGTCATCGTCGAGCGCGAGCGTGAGCGCATGGCGTTCATCCCTGCTGAGTACTGGGATCTCACGGCAACGCTCAAGTCCACACCGGACTTTGACGCACGCTTGAGCGCCCTTGATGGCAAGCGCGTGGCCGCGGGCCGCGACTTCAACGATAGGGGGCAGCTGAAGAGCGACGAGGTGGTCGTCGTCAAGCAGGCCCAGGCGGAGCAGCTGGCCAGCGCGCTGGAAGGCTCCACCATGACGGTGGCCAGCGTTGAGCACAAGCCTTATTCGCGCAAACCTTCCGCACCGTTTATGACCTCGACGCTGCAGCAAGAGGCAGGCCGCCGCTTGCACTACACCTCGGAGCGCACGATGCGCATTGCGCAGCGTCTTTACGAGAACGGTCACATTACCTATATGCGTACCGACTCGACCTCCCTGTCCAAGCAGGGCCTAGGCGCCGCGCGTGAGGCCGCCACCTCCATCTTCGGTGCGGAGTTTGTTTCGGATGGGCCGCGCACGTATGACCGCAAGGTGAAGAACTCCCAGGAGGCCCACGAGGCCATCCGCCCCGCCGGCGAACGTTTCGCCACCCCGGGCCAGCTGGCCGGGCAGCTCGACGCCGAGGAATACAAGCTCTACGAGCTAATCTGGAAGCGCACCGTGGCCTCCCAGATGGCCGATGCCAAGGGAACCTCGATGAAGGTGACCGCGGCCGTGAGCGCTGGTGGTCACGACGCGGACTTTTCTGCGACCGGCCGCACGATTACCTTCCCGGGCTTCCTCAAGGCCTACGAGGACGTGGCGGCGAAGGGCTCGAAGGAAGAGTCGCGCCTGCCGCACCTCAACGAGGGCGACACGCTGAAGACCGCTGCGGTGACTGCCGACGGCCACTCCACCAACCCGCCGGCGCGCTATACCGAGGCCAGCTTGGTCAAGAAGATGGAAGACCTGGGCATTGGGCGCCCGTCGACGTACGCCTCCATCATCAAGACCATCCAGGACCGCGGCTACGTGCTCTCCCGCGGCAACGCGCTGGTGCCTTCGTGGGTTGCCTTCGCGGTGGTGGGCCTGCTGGTGAATAACTTCACCGAGCTGGTGGACTATGACTTCACCTCCTCCATGGAGGACGAGCTCGATGCCATTGCTGCCGGTTCGGAGAACGGTACGGACTGGCTGAATAACTTCTATTTCGGCAACACGGAGGCCGGCGAGCGCAAGGCCGCATCCATTGCCCGCCACGGCGGCCTGAAGTCCCTGGTGGACATCAACCTGGAGGCTATCGATGCCCGCCAGGTCAACTCGCTGCGTCTTTACACCGACGCCGAAGGTCGCGATGTCTTCGTGCGCGTGGGCCGTTACGGGCCGTATATTGAGCGCGCCGTGGGTACCAACGAGGATGGCACGGTGGAGTACCAGCGCGCTAACCTCTCGGAGACGGTCACCCCGGATGAGCTCAATGAGGCTTTGGCGGAGAAGCTCTTTGCCACCCCGCAGGGCGGGCGCGAGCTGGGCCAGAACCCGGAGAATGGCCGCACCATCGTGGCCAAGGAGGGCCGCTTCGGACCGTACGTGACCGAGCAGGTGCGTGACGACGAGCGCGAGAAGGCCGAGGCCGAAGCCGAGGAGATCGTCAAGGAAGAGCGCGCCGCGGAGGACGCCCAGCGCGCCGCCGAGGGCAAGCGCGCGAAGAACTGGGAGACCAAGACCGCGGCGAAGCAGAAGGAAAAGCGCATTGCTGAGTACGTCGAGGAGAAGCTCAAGCCAGGCACGGCCTCGCTTTTTGCCTCGATGGAGCCGGCCAGCGTCACCCTCGAGGAAGCACTGAAGCTGCTGAGTCTGCCGCGTGAGGTGGGCGTGGACCCCTCGGATGGCGAGGTCATCACCGCGCAGAACGGCCGCTATGGCCCGTACCTAAAGAAGGGCAAGGACTCCCGTTCCTTGGCCAAGGAGGAGCAGATCTTTTCCATCACCTTGGATGAGGCGCGCCGCATCTACGCGGAGCCGAAGCGCCGCGGCCGTGCGGCCGCGCAGCCGCCGATTAAGCAGCTGGGTGATAACGACGTGTCCGGTAAGCCGATGACGGTCAAGGACGGTCGCTTTGGCCCGTACGTCACCGACGGCACGACGAATGCCTCGCTGCGCCGTGGTGACGACCCGGAGCAGCTTACCGACGCCCGCGCCAACGAGCTCCTCTCCGAGCGCCGCGCCAAGGATGCCGCGAACGGTGGTGCGAAGAAGTCGACGAAGAAGAGCACCAAGAAGTCGACCAAGAAATCGACGAAGAAGGCCACGAAGAAGTCGACCAAGAAGGCCACGAAGAAGCCTTCGCCGGGCACCAAGAACGTGGTCAAGGCCGGATCACGTAGGAAGTAGCAGGACATGAAGACCAGCTTCGCCCGCGATATGGTGGCCCGCACCCAGGAAGGCACGGAGGCTCTCCTGCGCGCGGCGGGCCCGGCCTTTACTGGCCGCGATCACTTCACCCTCGGCGCGCTTGCTGCGGGGGAGACTGCTGTCTGGTCACGCCTGTTTAAGTGGCGCACGCTCGGTGTGGCCACGACGGCCGCTGTACCCGTGCTGCTGGCCCTGCGCCCGGACTGCGCACCGGAGACCCGCGTGGGGCTCATCGCCGCATCCCTGGGGCAGGCCGCCAAGCGCGGTGCACCAACGACGTTCGGCGTGACGTGTGTGAGCGCACAATACGCATCCTTCGCGTGGGCGCTGCGCGGCGCGCGCAATGATGCGGTGGGCTGGGGTCTGCGCGCCGGAGCGTGGGCCGCAGGCATTGCGCTCTCGCGCACCCGGAGTGAGCGCCTCGCCACGGCCGTCGCCGGAATCCCGGCGGCCGCTCTCTCCGCGCTAGCCGGTGATGAGAAGCTCCGCGCCGACGAAGCCACGCAAGGACTGAGCCATGGCGCTAACCTGCTTCTGGCCTCTGAGGCGCTGACGGTCCTGAACCCGGCTGAGCAGCGCCAGGATGCGGGCCTGCGTGGCCGAGCCCTGGATGCGGCGCAGTCGGCGGCGCAGACGGTAGGCCTGGTGCTGCTGGTGGATGGGCTGGCGCGGAAGGGCCGGGGTTAGACGCCGCACCTAATTCCGGGCGCATTGTCTTGCCGTAGGATAGGCGGCGGTGCACCCATTCGAAGGGGCCCGGCTTGCCTGCGGCCTCGAGCGCGCAGGCGATGATAAGCGTTGCTAGCCATACCCCGGCGGCCAACGTTGCTTGGCCTGCGGCGCTGAACTCCGGTCCAATGTTGAGGGCGAAGGGGTAGACCAGCGCCAGGAAGAACACGGACTGTAGCGCATAGCCGGTCATGGAACGCTTGCCGAGTGCGATGAGCGGCCACAGGAACCACGGGCGCGCACCACGGCGCTGCAGGGGTTCCAGGGCAAGTGTCGCCGCCGCCACGATGCCCGGCCCGGTGAGCATTCCGATGCAGCTATTTGCTGCGTTGAGGGGATCTGCCAGCGCTGGATCCAGCACCCCAATCGTCGACAAGCCCCAAGGCAGGCCGAGGAAGAGAATGATGGCTACAGCCACCAGTGTCCACGCCCATAGCTCGCGATGATGGCCCCCGGCCAGAGTGCCGCGGCGCGCCCACACGAAGCCCACGAGCATAACCGGCAGGACCATGGCGCCGGTTAGGGGGATGGACATCAGTTGGGCGCCGACCATGATGGCCTGCTCACCCAGCAGCTCCCAATAGGAGTCGGCGGCAGTAAAGCCGCTGAAATCGAAATCTGAAGTATCGATGAATGCGGCCCCAATACCCATTCCGATGCCCGACACAACCAGCAGCGAACAAAGCCCGTAGGCCACGCGCATGAGGAGCTTGTCAGTTAAAGAAAGCAGCAGTGCGATGAGCATGCCCATCGCGCCATAGAGGATCATGATGTCGCCGGAAAAGAGAAAGAGGCAGTGCAAGACGCCGAACAGGGCGAGAAAGCCATAGCGTTTTGCCAGCACGGCTTGTGCGCGGAGAAGCGGGAAGCCGCGCCGCCATAAGCTCATTGCGATAAGCCCCACGCCGAAACCTAAGAGCGTGGAGAACATCGGCAGGCCGCGCACGTGAATGAACATGGCGGCAAAGACCACGTAGATTTTGTCTGCGAGGGAGTCGACGCCGCCGAAATAAGCATCGGGGCCATTGCCGTCGTTCATAATCCACGCGGTGCAGACGTTTGCCAGCGCAATGCCTAGCAGAGCCATGCCGCGGGCGACGTCGGGGACGAGAAGGCGAGGACTCGAATTCTGGCGTGGCGGATGGGGCTGGTGTGGCTGATGGGGCATGGCCCCGAAACTACCAGAATCACAAAGACTTATTTATCCGAGGGCGCGCTCCGCCAGCGTCGGGCGGATAGGGCGCGCCAGTTGCGTCATGCGGCGACGCCCGCGCAGCTCGATAGACTTCATCAGTGTCCAGCGCGCTTGCTCGGCCTCGTTAGCGCCGCGCAGCGTGGCGGAGTTGGTGAGCACTTGGCCGGGCGTGTCCTTGGCCAGCTCGGTAAGGCGTGCGGCCTCATTGACGGCATCACCAATAACGGTGTACTCGAAGCGGTCCGCACCACCAATGTGGCCGGCTACCACGTGGCCCGCGGCCACGCCGATGCCTGCCTGCAGTCGCAGCCCGCGCAGTTCCTGGCGCAGTTCGCGGGCAGCCTGCAGGGCCATGGAGTTGGCATCGTAGACCGTCAGTGGGGCACCGAACACGGCCAGAGCAGCATCACCCTGGAACTTGTTGATGATGCCCTTATTGCGGTGTACCACCTCAACGACGTGCTCGAAGAACTTGTTGAGCTCTTCCACGACCTCCTCCGGGGTGTGGTTGACGGCGAAGGTGGTGGAGCCGATGACGTCGATAAACAGCACTGCCACCTTGCGGTCCTCGCCGCCTAGCTCCGGGCGCTCCTCCAAGGCGCGCTGTGCCACCTCAGTGCCGACATAGCGGCCGAAGATGTCGCGCACGCGCTGGCGCTCACGCAGGCCGCGCATCATTTCGTTGAAACCAGCTTGAAGAACACCGAGCTCAGAGCCGTCGTAGATGTCTACCTGGACGTCGTTCTCGCCGCGGCGCACGCGGTTGATGGCGTCCTGTAGCTCCAGGATGGGGTCCACCACGCTCATCATGGCGAACATGGTGCCGATAAGCCCCGTGCCCAGCGCCGTGATGCTCAGCGCGATGATGGCGGGGATGATATCGGCGGTATCGGCGGTGAACATCCCCATTTTCTGGCCCAGGTGCACCAGGATGATGCCGATGAGCGGGATGCCGGAGGTCATGAGCCACGTGGAAAGCAGACGGTACTTAATCGGCGGCTCCAGGGTGGAATCCTCAAAGCGGCGGGCAACGGCCTCCGCTGCCACGGGGCGCACGAGGCGCTCCGCCTGCAGGTATGTCAGGAGAACGATGAGGCCGCCGGCCAGTGCAGCAGAAACACCGACGACCACGGCCAGCCGTGCCGAGTGCTGGCCCGCTAATATCACCGCCAAAAGAATGCCCAGCAGCCAGACACCTGCGGCCACGCCAGATTGGTAGAGCGGGATGCGCAGGACCAAGTTGCGCACCATATTGGGATCATGGTCATCGGGACTGCGCTGCCAGTCCAAGACCGGCCGGAACAGCCGCAGGGTCACCGCGATGCCGATGATGACGGCGAAGGTTACGAACAACGTGCCATAGGTCCACAGGTGGGGCGTGTGGGCGATGAAGTCGGAGATCTCCGGCATGGGGAGAAAGAAGACCACGAAGGTCATGATCGCAATGGCACCGATGATGTTGGAGCCAAGGACGAGCGCGGCGTACATCGGCCATTGAGTACCCCATAACCAGCGGGCGCCACGCATCAGTCTATTCATGGTTACTCACTTTAGTTATCCCAGTAGGCTAGGGCGAGTGAATACATCAAGCGTTGCAGAAAGGCTTGCCGACGCCCCCTCCGTCGCCCACACCATCCTCAGTGCTGCCCGCGCGGCACGGGGCGAAGGTGACCCGCGGGCGATGAGCCATTCCTGGCTCTTTACCGGTCCTCCCGGTGCCGGCCGCTCGCTGGCGGCGCAGTGTTTCGCCGCAGCACTCATGTGCACGTCTGCCGACGAGAACGGCAACCCCGGATGCGGGCGCTGTGCCTCCTGTCAAAGCGTCCTGGACAATCAAGAGCACACCGACTTGGTCTACGTGGACCCGCAGGAGCAGTTCATTACGGTCGGCGAGGCCCGCGAGGTCATTGGGCGCGCGGCCAGCCTGCCGAGTGTTGCACCCTGGCGCGTGGTCATCTTCAACAAGGCAGATCGCCTCCGCAACGAGGCCGCCAACGCGTTGCTCAAGACCGTGGAGGAGCCGCCGGAGCGCACCGTCATCATTATGGTCGCGCCCTCGGAGGATCCGGAGGACTTCTCGGTCACTCTGCGTTCCCGCTGCCGCCACCTTTATATCCCGGCGCCGAGCGTGGAGGGTGTGGTCAAGCAGCTCGTCGCCGAAGGCGCCAGCGAGGATGACGCGCGCCTGGCCGCCGTGACCACCCTGCGCCACGTGGGGCGCGCGCGACACCTGGTCAACGAACCCGCCGCGCAGAAGCGCCGCGCCATGGCCATCAACCTGGCCGAGGATGTCTTTCACGGCTCCCAGGCCTTTCAATCCGTCACAGCGCTGCTGAAATTCATTGAGAAGGAGGCCAAGGACTCCCACGCGGCGGCGGAGGAGGCGGAGCGATCCAAGATTGAACAATCCTTCGGCGTTGGTGCCAAGGGTAAGGGCGCGACGAAGGCGCAGCGCGACGCCCGCAGTGCCCTGAAGGATATGGAGGAGCTTCACAAGAAGCGCGCTAAGCGCCGCATCGCCGACGGCCTCGACATCGCCCTCGTGGATCTCGCCGGCATCTACCGTGATGCACTCATGCTCAAAGTTGGTGCCGAGGTGGAGATGACCCACCCGGATTTCGCCGGCCTGGCCGGCGAACTTGCCCAGCGTGTGAGCGAAGATGGCTTGCTGGCCGCCCAGTCCGCCATCCGCACCTGCCGCGAGCAGCTACCGCAGAACGTCACCCCGCAGGTGGCTTTCGACGGTATGGTGGGTCGCCTGCGCCTAGCCTGCGGTGCGCGCTAACTTGCAGCATTTGCTGTGCGTGCCCCACATCAAGCAGCCCGATTTCTTTCTCAGCCCTGGCCTAGGCTAGACTCTCACGCGGTGCATATACACACTGCATCGTGCCGCCTTAGCTCAGTCGGTAGAGCATCTCACTCGTAATGAGAAGGTCGCGAGTTCGATTCTCGCAGGCGGCTCCATTAAGCCCCAGCTAGAACAGTGTTCGGCCTAAACAACACGTTTTGTCGTTTAGGCCGCCAAGGTGAGAACAAAGTAAAAACGCCAACCCTCGGAGCAAAGGAATTCTCAGGCCGAAGCCCTACTCCCATTCGGGAACCCAGCTTTATCCTTCTCGGGTTGACGTTGTGACTCAAGGATAATTGGGCGCGAGGCCTTCCACAACACATAACTTCCCGGTGTGGACGAAATGGAATCAAACTACCAGGTAAACTCGGCGCCAGAATTTTTGGGAAATACTCCGGTAACCCCAGCGTCTGCGACGACGCGCAGGCTTTCGTACTCGCTGCTTATTTCTGCTTGCGTCGGTAATATACCTGCCGGCGCACATGAGCGACGACATCGCCTTCCTCATCGATGATGTTGACGTCGAACCAATGCAGGTACTTCTGACCGTTGGCCGTCTTTTCTTCGATGAGCGCGTAGGTCTCCTCCGGAATGCGCATGTCGGCGGTGACCGTGCCACGGCCGGGCTTGAGGTACTTAATCTCACCAGCGGCATCCCAGATGCGGTACTCCTTGCCTAGACGGTGCATCGAGGCGAGCATGAAGAAGGGATCCGTCATGGCGGAGAGCGTGCCGCCGAAGGCAACGCCCATGGCGTTCTTGGTCAACATGTTCGGCTTGTGGCTGACCACGACACGCGTGCCGTCATCAGCGAATTCCTTGATCTTTATGCCAGCGCCCAGAAAGGGCGGCCAGAAACCCATGAGGTGCTTGAGCTGACGTGCAGAAAAGTGGGCCATGAGGATAGCTCCATTTGGGTGGACGGTCAGGTGGGCTAAATGTGGTCAACTCTACCGTTGTGGGATGAGGAGAGTCCCAGACTTCGGTTCTTGAGCACACTATAAGTCACCTGCGCTCACACACCCCCTTCGGCGGAGGCGTGATTCACAAAAATCAGCAGCCCTGATAAATTTCAAGTGAATTGTCAACCGGGCTGCGCCACGCCAGCCCGTACAAGCAGAATCGAATGAGTCATGCAGACAGAGGCGAAAGGCCACGTCGAGGGCCTCTACATCGATGAGAACTTCGAGCTGCGCGCCGGGGCCGTCACATTTGGGGAAAGTATTGAGGGCATAGCGCTTGGCGACGTCCCCGCAGCCGAGGCCGCCTGGCGCGCCGGGGACCCGGATGCGTTGCTCTGGGTGCCCGGTTTCGTGGACCTGCACAACCACGGCGGCAACGGCGGGGGATTCCCCAACGGCGACTATGAACAGTGCCTGGCCGCAGCCCGCTTCCACCGCGCACACGGCACCACAACGTTGTTGGCCAGCTTGGTTTCCGGCACGCAAGAAGAGCTGTGCGCCCGGGCCGAGCTTTTGGCCCAGCTGGCTGAGGAAGGCGAGATCGCCGGCATCCACATGGAAGGCCCCTTCATCGCGGCGGCCAAGTGCGGCGCGCAGGACCCTTCGCGCATCGTGCCCGGTGACCCGGACTTCTTCCGCGCGGTCATCGCCGCGGCCCGCGGCCACCTGCGTTCGATTACCTTTGCGCCGGAAACGGAGAACGTCGACAAGCTGCTCGAAGTCTGCGCGGAGCACGGCATCATCGCCAGCCTGGGCCACACCGAGGCCGATTACGACACCACGCTGAAGGTTATCGCCCAGGCCAAAGAGCTCGGCGTCACCGTGACCGGCACGCACCTCTTCAACGCCATGCCGCCCATCCACCACCGCGCGCCGGGCACGGTGGCCGCCTTGCTCACCGCGGCGAAGGCGGGGGACGTGGCTGTCGAGCTCATCGCCGATGGCGTGCATCTTGTGGACGGCACCGTGGACATGGCTCACAACCCCCGCTCCTTCGCGGTGACGGATGCCATGGCGGCGGCTGGCATGGCCGACGGTGACTATGAATTGGGCTCCCTGCCCGTCACCGTGAGCGGGGGAGTCGCGCGCGTGCCCAGCGGCGCCATCGCGGGTGGTACGTCCACCTTGGCCCAGCAATTCGCCAGCTTCGCCGCACGCCATGGTCTGGGCGAAGCGGTGCGTTTTACCTCCACCACGGCCGCCGATGTGCTGGGACGCAAAGATCTAGGCCGCATCGCGGTTGGTGCACGCGCCAACCTGGTGGGCCTCAATACCCAGCTGGAACCGGTGCGCGTCATTGTCGGTGGCACTGAATTTATAAACTTTTAAACAAGACTCTCACTCACATCAGAAAGGCAGATTATGGACATCCTCATTCGCTCCACCCCCGCCGAGGTCGCCGCCGCGGCCGCCGATATCCTCGCACGCTACGCCAACAATTCCGCCACCCTGGGGCTGGCCACCGGTTCCACCCCGGTGGCCACGTACAAGGAGCTCATCGCCCGCCACGAGCGCGGCGAGGTCAGCTTCGCGGGCAGCCACGCATTTCTTCTCGACGAGTACCTTGGCCTTAACCCCGAACACGAGCAGTCCTACTACGCCACCATCCGCCGTGACTTCACCAGCCACGTCGATTTCGATGATGCCTTGGTCAAGAGCCCAGAGGGCAGCGCTGCCGACCCCGTGGCAGCCACCGCCGCCTATGACCAGGCCATCCGGAATGCCGGTGGCATCGATATCCAGTTGCTCGGCATCGGTGCGAATGGCCACATCGGCTTTAACGAGCCCTCGAGCTCCCTGACCTCGCGCACTCGCGTGGTGGCGCTGCACCCGCAGACTGTGCAGGATAACTCCCGTTTCTTCGACAATGTCGAGGACGTTCCGCGCCACGCACTCACGCAGGGCTTGGGCACGATTAGCGAGGCCCGCCACCTGCTCCTCATCGCCACCGGCAGCAACAAAGCCAACGCGGTGCAAGCGATGGTTGAGGGACCGCTTTCGGCGCGCTGCCCTGGCTCGGTACTGCAGCTGCACCAGCACGCCACGGTGATTGTGGATGAAGCCGCCGCTGCCCGCTTGGAGGATCGCGAGTACTACCTCTTCGCGGACCAGAACCGCCTGCGTTAAAGCTCCTTTTTCTCATTCCATAACTTCCCTTCTCGAAAGGACGTTTCAGACATGAAAATAGATGTCATGGGGCCGCTGCAGCGGCTCGGAAAAGCCCTCATGGGCGCCGTGGCGGTGCTGCCCGTCGCGGCGATCCTCAGTGGCCTTGGCTACTGGATTTCCAGCGCCGCCGGCCCGGATAACCTCGCCGCCCAGCTGCTGATTAGCTCCGGTGACGCGGTCCTGGCCAACCTGGGCTGGATCTTCGCCATCGCCATTGCTTTCGGCCTGGCCAAGGATTCCAACGGTGCTGCGGCACTCTCTGGTTTCTTGGCCTTCGCCACCTTCATGAAGCTGCTCGGCCCCGACGCCGTGGCCGGCTACCGCGGCATCGAAGACCCCACCGCGCTGACCGGCGATGAGGCTCTGCACTGGGCATCGGAGGGCTGGAACGCCGTGGGCGGCGGAAACGTCCTCTTTGGCATCCTCGCCGGCATCATGGCGGCCTGGGTCTATAACCGCTTCCACGGCACCAAGCTGCCGGACTTTTTGGCCTTCTTCTCAGGCCGGCGCCTCGTGCCGATTCTTACCGCCATCATCGCCATGGTGATTTCCGGCGTCCTCTACTTCGTGTGGCCGTTCATCTACAACGCGCTCTTCAACTTCGGTACCTCCATCCAGGGCCTGGGTGCGGCGGGTGCCGGTATCTATGGTGTGGCTAACCGCCTGCTCATCCCGACTGGCCTGCACCACGCGTTGAACTCCGTCTTCTGGTTCGACGTCATCGGTATCAACGACATTGGCAACTTCCAGGCGGGCCAAAAGACCATCGAAGCAGCCGCAGCCGCCACCTCCGCCGCGGACTGCCCGGGCATCTGGGCGAATGGACAGTGCACGGTCGAGGGCGTTGTGGGCCGCTACCAGGCGGGCTTCTTCCCGGTCATGATGTTCGGTCTGCCGGGCGCGGCACTCGCGATGTACCTGCGTGCGGATAAGAAGAAGCGCAAGGTGGTCGGCTCCTTGATGGCTGCTGGTGCCCTGGCTTCCTTCTTCACCGGTGTGACCGAGCCGCTGGAGTTCTCCTTCATGTTCGTCGCCCCGCTGCTCTACGTGGTGCATGCACTGCTGATGGGCCTGTCCGTCTTCATCGCTTCCACCATGGAGTGGACCGCTGGATTTGGCTTCTCTGCCGGTTTCGTGGACATGCTGCTTTCCTCGCAGAACCCGCTGGCCAACAAGTGGTACATGCTGCTGGTGATGGGCGTGGGCTTCTTCTTCCTCTACTTCATCATCTTCTACTTCCTCATCGGCTGGCTTAACCTCAAGACCCCGGGCCGCGGCGAGGACGAAGCCGACAACGTGGAGGATTCTGCTACCGGCGATGACAAGACCGCAGCCGATGCCGCCCGCATCATCGAGGGCCTCGGCGGCAAAGACAACATCGACTCACTGGACTACTGCACCACGCGTCTGCGCGTGGGTGTGAAGGACCGCGCGCTTGTTCGCGACTCCGTGATCAAACGCGCCGCCGTCTCCGGTGTCATCCACCCCTCCGAGAAGAGTGTTCAGGTCATCGTGGGCCCGGCCGTACAGTTCATGTATGACGAGGTCAGCCACCAGCTGCGCCACGGTTCCCCGGCCCTGGCCACGACTGGTGCAGCGAGCGCGGCTGGAGCTGCGGGGGCTGCAGCCAGCGCCGGTGCCGCTTCCGCTAATCGCGTCAGCAGCGATGACGCGGATGTCGACGTGCGCGCCCCGTTCGCGGGTGACGTCGTTGAGCTCTCCCAGGTCCCGGATGCCTCCTTTGCCCAGGGCATGGTGGGCGAAGGCTTCGCCGTTATGCCTGATGCCGTCGATGCCTTCGACGTCTGCGCCCCAGTAGACGGCACCATCACCATGGTCTTCAAGACGCGCCACGCTTTTGGCATGAAGACGGCAGACGGGCTGGACCTGCTCATCCACATCGGTATCGACACCGTGGAGTTGAAGGGTGAAGGCTTCACGGCCTTGGCTAAGAAGGGTGATACCGTCACTGCCGGCACGCCGATCATCGCGGTGGAGGCAAGCAAGCTGCGCGAGCGCGGCGTCAACCTCATCACCCCGGTGGTGTGCCCGACGGCCAAGCAGGTTGCCGGAGTCGACATTGCTCGCGAGGGCCATGCCCTGCCAGGCGAGGTCGCCGCAACCGTCAAGCGCAGCAACTAATCTGATTCGGTTCAGCCCAGACATAAAACTGCCCTAGTTGACAAAACCCATGCTGCTTCATGCGGTGAGGAGCGAAGGTTTTGGCAACTAGGGCAGTTTTGGCTTGGTGGGTTCTATGCCTTGAGAAAACAAGCAGAGAAAAATGAGCGTGGGCTAGTCGGTGTGGCTTAGCAGGCGCGGCACCACTTTGCCCGTGGCGTTGCGCGGCAGCTTGTCTAGGAAGTGGACGTCGCGCGGCACGGAGTGGTCGGCGAGGTTCTCGCGGACCCAGGTGCGGATGCTATCGGCAGTCACGGTGTTGCCCAGGGCATCCCGCGTGGTTACTGCCCACACGGCGATGCGCTGGAAGGTGGTCTCATCCTCCACGCCGCCGGCGTGCACCTCCGCGATGCCCGGCATGGCCTCAAGAACCTCCGTCACCGACTGCGGGTGCACGTTCTCACCACCGACGATGATCATGTCATCGGCGCGGCCCACCACGTGCAGGTAGCCGTCGGGGTCGATATAGCCCAAGTCCCCGATGGAGATGAGGCCATCAACCTTGTTGAGCGGAATCTTCGGGTTCGTATAGCCAATGAGCGCGGTGGAATTAGTCAGGTAAATCTCGCCGACCTCGCCGCGCGGGACCTCATTGCCTTCCTCATCGAGGATGCGCAGCTTGGTGCCGGAGGCAATCTTGCCGCCGATGGTCGGGTCCTTAGCCACCTCTTCCATGGTGGCCGTCGATGCCAGTGCTAGCTCCGTGGAGCCATAAACATTGCAGAGAATCGGGCCGAAGCGCTCGTGGGTTTCCTTGACAATCTCCGGGGTCAGCGCGTGCCCGGCGGAGGCAATGAACTTCAGGCTTGAGGTGTCATACGCCGAATCCGGGTCAACCTCAACCATCTGGCGGAAGAAGACGGGGGAGGAGAGCAGGCCATCGAGCTGGTAGCGCTGGATATCATCGAGTGCGGCCGCCGGGTCAAAGACACGGCGGGTGACAATGGTATTGCGCAGGCCCAGAGCGATGTTAAGGCAGGCCCAGCCCCACGTGTGGAAGATGGAGGCGGTCATCTGCACCTTTTGGTCCCCGCGCCACGGCACCGCATCCACGATGGAGGCAACCACCACTGGCAGCGTGGGCTCCGGGCGCATGATTCCCTTGGGAATACCCGTGGTGCCGGAGGACATCAGCACGATATGCCCGTGCTTGGGCCAGGTGGGAAGCTTGTGCTTCTCGACGTCCCGCGGGTTCTCCACGATCTTGCGCAGCGATGCCGCTTGCGCCAGCTCAGCGGGAATTTCCGCACCGGACTCGTGGCCAATGACGACGTGCAGGCCATCAATGGGGCTAGCGCTATTGGTGGGATTAGGACCGTCGGCGGGGGCGAGACGGTCGATGAATTCATCGTCGATAACGAGCACGTTGATGCGGTTTTCCTCGATGCATCCGGCGAGCTGTTCGGGGGAAGATCCAACGTTGAGCAAAAAGATGTGTGCCCCCGCATAGCCTTTGGCGGCCAGCGGGGTGATGATGCCGCGGCCATTGCGTGCCATAACACCGAGGCGGATCTCATCGAGCCTCAAAGAAAGCAGCCAGCGCGCGAAGGTCTGGGAATGATCGCGCAGTTGGCGGTAGGTGAGTGCCCCGTCATCGTCGATAAGCGCTAGGCGTTCTGGGCAGGTCATGTATGCCTGCTCTACTTCGCGGGCGGTGGTGAAGCGGTAGCGCGCGAGAACCGGTGCGGTCAAGGCCACCGCCCGCGGGCCGCCGGCGGGGCTAATGAGGCCTGCGCGGAACAGCGAGGGGATAAAACGCCCGAGGGCAGCGGCGTGAAAGGTTACATCAGAAAGCTTCATAAGGTTCTCATCGATAAGAGGGGAAAAGAGGTTACGGGGCGGCGGGGGAGCCGCAATAAAAACGACAACCTGTTACAGGTGTTGCTATTGTTACATAAGCTGCAACCGCTAGCGTAGTCTATTATGGTTTCGGTCTAGAACATACTCTCTTGGAAGGACATTAGTCACGTGAAGTCTACTCAGCGCATTGCCACCCTCTGCGCCGCCCTCCTCGTGGCGGTTGGATTGACTCAAGCTCCCCAGGCAGTTGCCGGCGAGCGTAACCTCGTTGCCTTCGGTGATTCCGTGCTCGCGGATCCGCAACTGGATGTGTATCTGTCCTCGCGATTGGGCTCTTCTCAGCGCAACCCGAGCTTGAACTGCCCGTCCGGCAATAACTACGCCAAGCGCACTGCCGCCAAGCTGGGCATGCCGGTGGCGGATTTCTCCTGCTCCGGTGCTGTGTCCATGTCCCAGGGGCCGCAGGTGAATGCACAGATCGACGATGCCATTCGCCGTGGCGCGCTCAGTGCGGACACCCAGCGCGTGCTCTTCTCCAGCGGGTTCAACGATACGTATAACAACGCCGGGCTTTCCGACGGCGACCTGCGCGCCCGCTGGGTCGGCGCCAATGCGCCGCTGATCCACAAGATCCGTGCGGCAGCGCCCAATGCCCGCATCCAGATTGTGGGTTACCCGACCATTGGCTCGGGTGACCGCTACTGCCTCCTCCACTTCGGCCCGAAGCCGGCCGATGCCACGGCTCTGCCGATGGTGCAGCGCTATGAAAACGTCGCGCAGTGGATGCAGGTGGACCTGGCGCGCGCTACCGGAACCGAGTTCGTGGACATGAAGCCGATGACCTGGGATCGTGGCATGTGTGCCGACGCCGACAAGCGCCTGTGGGCGGGTCTGGTGGACTTCTCCGCGGGGCCGGGCAACCTGCCGCTGCACATTAATGCTCGCGGTCACGAGTTTGTGGCCAACCACCTCGCTAGCTTCTAGAAGCGCGCTCTTCTGACTTTTCAGGCCCGGGCAACGTTGCCCGGGCCTTTCGCGTACCCTCGCGGACATGGCTGTTAATGAAAATGTAAATGAAAATAACTCCCAGCAAGGCGCGGAGGTCGTCCGCGGCGTGATTGCGCGCGCGAAGGGCGAGCCCGTCGAGACCGTCAACATCGTCGTGCCCGCCCCGGGCGAGCACGATGTCGTGGTCAAGGTCCAGGCCTGCGGCGTCTGCCACACCGACCTGGCTTACCGCGATGGCGATATCGAGGATGCCTTCCCCTTCCTGCTTGGGCATGAGGCGGCGGGCGTCGTCGAGCGCGTGGGCGATGCCGTCACCCACGTCGAGGTCGGTGACTTCGTGGTCCTGAACTGGCGCGCGGTGTGCGGCGAGTGCCGCGCCTGCAAGAAGGGTGAGCCGAAGTACTGCTTCAACACCCACAACGCCTCCGCGAAGATGACGCTCGCGGACGGGGATAAGGACGCCGGCACCGAGCTCACCCCGGCGCTCGGCATCGGCTCCTTCGCGGAGAAGACCCTGGTCCACGAAGGCCAGTGCACCAAGGTCAACCCGGAGGCAGACCCGGCGGCCGCGGGCCTGCTGGGCTGTGGCGTGATGGCCGGCTTGGGCGCTGCGGTGAATACCGCGGACGTCAAGCGCGGCGAGTCCGTCGCGGTCTTCGGCTGCGGTGGCGTGGGCATGGCGGCCATTGCCGGCGCGGTGCTGGCGGGTGCCTCCAAGGTCATCGCCGTGGACCTGGACCCGGACAAGCTGGAACTGGCCAAGAAGTTCGGCGCTACCCACACCGTTGCGGCGAAGGATAAGTCTGAGGACGAGGTCATCGAGGCAGTCCGCGAGCTCACCGATGGTTTCGGCACCGACGTGGCCATTGACGCCGTGGGCATCCCGGTGACCACCCGCCAGGCCTTCTACTCCCGCGACCTGGCCGGCCGCATGGTCATGGTGGGCGTGCCGAACCTCACCAGCCGCTTCGACGTCCCGGCGATCGATTTCTTTGGACGCGGCGGATCGCTGAAGTCCTCCTGGTACGGCGATTGCCTGCCGGAGCGTGACTTCCCCATGTACGTCGACCTCTCCCTGCAGGGCCGCTTCCCGCTGCAGGACTTCGTCACCGAACGCATTGGTCTGGACGACGTTGAGGAAGCCTTCGCTACCATGAAGGCTGGCAAGGTACTTCGATCCGTAGTGGAGCTGTAAATGATCATTGAACAGTTTGTAACCTCAGGAAAGTTCCGCCTGGATGGCGGTGAGTGGGACGTGGACAATAACGTCTACATCCTGGCCGCTGGTGGCGCGTCAAGCGACGCCGAGTGCTACATCATCGATCCTTCCCACGACGCCGAGCGCGTCATCGAAGAGGTAGGACAGCGCACCGTCAAGGGCGTTATCCTCACCCACGCACATAACGACCACTGCGAACTCGCGCCCCAGGTGGCTGAGCACTTCGGTGTGTCTGTGTACCTGCACCCGGATGATCGCCCCCTGTGGGAGGAGACGCACGAGGACGCCACCTTCGTGCCGCTGGAGGATAACCAGCTCTTCACCGTGGGTGATAGCGATTTCGTGGTCTTCCACACGCCGGGTCACTCGCCGGGATGCGTGGTGCTCTACATTGCGGACGAGGCCACGCTGCTGTCGGGAGATACTCTCTTCAACGGCGGGCCGGGCGCTACCGGCCGCAAGTACTCTGACTTCGACGTCATCATCGAGTCCCTGCGCAACCGCGTGTTGAACCTCCCGCCGGAGACCCGCGTCCTCCCGGGCCACGGCGATGAGACCACCATTGGTGCTGAGGCGGCGCGCATCGATGAGTACATCGCGCGCGGTTACTAGACCTTAAGCAAACCTTAGGCCTGGGTGCGGGCTGCTTTCACTCCCACGGCCACCGTGGCAGCGAGTGAAAGCCCGAACCAGACCCACGCATCCGCCACGCCCGCGCTGAAGGCGCGGGCTTTTTCCTGCACTGCGAACTGTGCATCCGTGCTTAAGACCGCGGGTAGTGTTGCGCTGCCGTAGCTCAAAATAAACAGCACGCCGATGAGCACGAAGAACGCGCCCGAGACAATGGACAAGGTATTCGTGCGCACGGGGCCGAGGACCACCTCGCGCCCGCGCAGCCAGGACCACGAGCCCACATCGAGGCGCTCCCACAGCGCAGCCAGCACAAAGAGCGGTGCAGCCATGCCCGCAGCATAAGCCACCATAATGAGTCCGCCGTAGAGCGCGCTGCCCGACGCTGCGGCCGTGGTGAGAACAGCACCTAGGAGCGGGCCCGCGCAAAAGCCGGCGAAGCCATAAACCGCGCCGAGCAGAAATACCTTGCCCCGCGCCTTACCGGACAGGGCATCCATGCCGGGGATGCGGAAGCCGCCACCTAGGGCGGTAAAGATTCCCAGCGCGATGATGATCCACCCCGCCACCGTGATGACCTGGCTGCGGTATTGCGCAAGCAGGGCGGCCAGGCCCATGCCGATGGGCACGAGCGTGGTGCACAGGCCCAAAAAGAAGACCATGGTCTTGAATAGCAGCTGGCGCTGTGACTCAAAGGCATAGGCAAAGAAGGCTGGCACCAACAGCGCTGAACAGGGGCTGATCAAAGTCAGCACACCGGCGATGACGGCGCCAAAAATTCCGATGCTCATACGCTCACCCCTACTGCATAACCGCCCAAGAATGCGGTCAAGATAACCAGTGCGATGAAGACCCACACGATAAGCGGTGGTTTAGGCATTGGCCGCCTTTCCCAGCTGTTCCTGGATGACCTGCTCAAATACCTCTAGGGGCTGCGCACCACTGACGAACTGATCTCCCACCACGAAGGCCGGGGTACCCGTAATACCAATCTGGGACGCATAGCTGGTGGCTGTCTCGATGACCTCGGTGTAGGTGTCATCCGTGGCCTGCTGGCGGAACTTCTCCAAGTCCGCAACGCCGGCCTTCTTGGCAAACTTCATGAAGTCCTCGATGCCGAATTCTGGGTGGCCGCTGATGTCCTTGCTGGCGGTGTAGAGCTCGTGCTTGAACTCCTGGAACTTGCCCTGTGCTGCGGCCGCGCGCCCGGCCTTGGCAGCTTCGACGGCGGCGGGGCCGTTCACGGGGAAGTCATTCCATTCGATGCGCACCAGGCCCTTTTCCACGTACTTTTTAAGGATATCCGGCTCGGTGACATTAGCGTGGCGGGAGCAGAACGGGCACTCGAAATCGGAGAATTCCGAAATCACCACGGGCGCATCCACCGCGCCCACGGCGAAAGGATCGTCCTCTTTCTTGCGGTGCACGACTGTGATATCCCCGGTCTTGATATCGCCGCCGGGGCCGAAAATCATCGGGTCACCCTTGCCGTCGGCGAATTTCGTGCCGGGTGTGGCCTTGTCAGCGTCCTTCGTTAGGTCTTCGGTGGGTGCCGTGCTCGTCGCGGTCTCCTGCGCTGCGTGAGTACCTTCGTCGTTGGAAGAAGCACGTTCCGCCAGCAGGAAACCAATGATGATGGCCAGAATTACAATGATTACTAACAATCCCCACGCCACGGGGCTGATGGTGGATAGCGCTGATTTCTTCGAATCATTGGTGGGACGAGAGGATGAACTAGGCATGCGATTACCTTAACGCGTCTGGGCTCGTTTGGGTGATGGTGGCTCCTGATACAGGGCGAGGGACGCTTAGGCGCGTACCGATCGATCAAATAAGGTCCGAAAACCTCCGGTATCTGAGCCCTTATTTGATCGATCGGTACCTCGGGCTTAGCTCTCTTGGGCGGCGGCGAGGAGATAACGGCCATAGCCGGACTTCAGGAGGGGCTCGGCCAGCTCGGTGAGTGCGGCGGCATCGATGAAGCCTTCCTCGAAGGCAGCAACCTCCGGCGAACCAATGACGGTGCCGGTGCGTTTTTGCATCACCTCGACGTAGGACGAGGCCTCACTCATGGAGTCCACCGTGCCGGTATCCAACCAGACGTCACCGCGCTGCATGCGCTTGACGCGCAGCTGCCCGCGGCGCAGGTATTCCTCGTTGACGGCGGTGATCTCTAACTCCCCGCGCGCGCTGGGCTGGATGGATTTGGCAATCTCCACCACCGAATTGTCGTAGAAATACAAGCCCACCACGGCGTGGTTAGACTTGGGTGCATCGGGCTTTTCCTCGATGGACAGGGCCTGGCCGGAGGAGTCAAAGTCGACAACGCCGTAGCGCTGCGGATCGGAAACCTCGTAGGCAAAGATGATGCCGCCGCCTGGGCGGCTGCACTCATTCAGTGCCGTGGAGAAGCCGTGTCCGTCAAAAATATTGTCGCCCAAGACGAGGGCCACATCATCCTCAGCGATGAAGTCTTCCGCGATGAGGAAGGCCTGCGCCAAACCTTCGGGCCGGGGTTGGACCGCATAGTGCAGCATGAGGCCGAGCTGCGAGCCATCGCCGAGCAGGCGCTGGAAGGCTGCCTGATCTTCCGGGGTGGTGATGATGAGGATCTCGCGTATGCCGGTCTGGATCAGGGTGGTCAGGGGATAGTAGACCATCGGCTTGTCATAGATGGGCATGAGCTGCTTCGAGATGCCCTTGGTAATGGGGTAGAGGCGGGTCCCAGAGCCGCCTGCGAGAATGATGCCCTTCATGGGCTTCAAGCTTAACGGAGGAGTGTTATGCCGGGTAAAGCCCCAGGTAGAGCGCCAAAGCGGCCCGCCAGTTCATGGGTTTAAAGCCGGTGGCTTCAATCTTGGACAGGTCGAAGGTGGACTCCTTCGGGCGGGGGGCTTCGGGCCCGGCGATCTCGCGGTACTGCTCGGTGCTGACCGGCGCGACATTGGCGGGATCCTGGCCCACGCCGGTGAAAACGGCCATGGCAATCTCATCGCGGCCCACCACATCGCCCGAGTTGGAGATGTTGTACACGCCGTACTCGGCTTCAGTCTTGAGCAGGTGGATGATGCCCTTGGCCAGGTCCTCGGCGAAGGTGGGGCGCCCGCGCTGATCATGAATGACGGAGGGCTTGACGCCCTTATTCGCCAACGAGCGCATGGTGGCCATGAAGTTGGCGCCATCGCCGAAGACCCACGAGGTGCGGATGACGTAATGGCGCGGTGCGGTTTGCGCGGCGGTATCGCCCGCGGCTTTCGACGCCCCATAGGCCGAGAGCGGGGAAGGCACTTCCTCCTCGGAGTGGACCTCGTGAGAGCCATCAAAGATATAATCGCTGGATACGTGTACCAAGGTCAGGTTATTCTCCGCCGCAATGCGCGCGAGCTTCGCCGGGGCGGAAGCGTTGACCGCCCAAGCTGCGGCGCGATCGTCCTCCGCACCGTTGACATCGTTATAAGCCGCGCAGTTGATGATGGCTGAGTATTGCTTCCACGGGCGGGCAGGCGGGTTAGTGATATCGAATTCTTCGTGTCCACAGAACTCCACCGCGCCCAAGCCAGCGGAGGGCAGGAACTTCTTTAATGCGCGGCCCAGTTGCCCGTTGGCCCCGGTGACCAGGATGCGGCGAGGGGGCATGGGGGAGACGTCGGCAAGCGCGGGGTGCCCCTTGTCCTTGTCGGAGATCTCCGTTGGTTCCAGCGGCCAGTCCACCATGTCCAGGTTGACGCAGGTGTACTCCGCGTCCGGGGACCAATGGTCATTGACCAGGTAGGAGTAGGCGCAGGCCTCCAGAGCCTGGAAACCATTAGCCACGCCCCGCGGCACGAAGACGGCCACGTCCTCGCGCAGCTCGTGGGTTACCAGTTGGCCAAAGGTAGATGAGCCCTCACGCAGATCGCACCACGCGCCGAAGGCCCGGCCGGAGGCTACGGAGACGAGCTTGTTCCAGGGCTCCGCGTGCAACCCGCGCGTAACCCCCTTCTCCGCATTGAAGGAGACGTTGTTCTGCACCGGCTGGAAGTCCGGTAGCCCGGCCGCCACCATCTTCTCGCGCTGCCAGTTCTCCTTGAACCAGCCGCGGTTATCGCCGTGGACGTCGAGCTCCACAATGAGCAGGCCCTCAATGGCCGTTGACTGCACCTTCATGGTTTCTTTACTGTCCTTGCTTTGCGTAGTTGGCTTCGACTTCTTCCTTGCCTGGGCGCCACCAGTCCTCGTGTGCGCGGTACCACTCAATAGTGGCGGCCAGGCCCTCCCGCAGATCTGTGTAGCGCGGGGTCCAGCCCAGCTCGCGGCGCAGCTTGCTGGCATCCATGGCGTAGCGCTGGTCATGGCCCGGGCGGTCCGCCACGTGCTCAAAGCGCGCCCGGCCATTATCCGTCGCCCCCATGAGCTCACAAATCATCTCGATGACCTGGCGGTTGTTCGTATCCTCCTGGTCGGCGCCGATGTTATAGGTCTCCCCGATGCGCCCGCGGTCCAGGATGACGAGCACCGCCTCGTTGTGATCATCCACGTGGATCCAATCCCGCACCTGCTCGCCGGTGCCATAAAGCTTGGCTGGCTGACCTAGAAGCAGGTTGGTGATTTGTCGCGGGATGAACTTCTCAATGTGCTGATACGGGCCATAATTATTGGAGCAATTAGACATGGTTGCCCGCAGCCCAAAGCTGCGCACCCACGCACGCACCAGGTGATCGGAGCCGGCCTTCGTGGCCGAATAGGGCGAAGAGGGGTTATAGGGAGTCTCCTCGGTGAAGTAGGTATCGGCGCCAATGTCCAAATCACCAAAAACCTCATCGGTGGAGACGTGGTGGAGGCGCACATCGTGGCGGCGGCAGGCCTCCAGCAGCACGAAGGTGCCCATGATGTTGGTGTGGAGGAAGGGCGAAGGATCCCGCAAAGAGTTGTCATTGTGGGATTCCGCTGCGAAGTGCACCACGGTATCCGCCTGGGACACGAGCTTGTCGACGACCCCCTCATCCGCCACGTCCCCTACCACGAGCTCGGCGTCCACGCCGTCGAGATTGGCGCGATTGCCCGCGTAGGTGAGCTTATCTAGGACGGTGATCTCCACCTCCGGGCGCTGCTGGGCCACGAGCCGCACGAAGTTTGCACCAATAAAGCCGGCGCCGCCGGTAACAAGCAGTCTGCGCATGGTCTCCCAGTTTAGAGCATGCAGTGCTCATGGTACTGCCGGGATGAAGCGGCCGATTTTTATAGCGGGAAGCGCGGCAGCTCCGGCTTATCCAACCACTGGGCTAGGAGCTGGTCGACGTCACCCGGGTTCTCCGCTGCCTCGCGCATGCGGCTGATGAGATCCTCCGGGGTCACCACCGAGTGCTGCGCTGCGGTGAGGTACTCCCGCACCGTGCGGAAGAAGGCCTCATCACCCACGAGGCGGCGCAGTGCGTGGACGGTCAGCGCACCGCGCTTGTAGACGCGGTCATCGAACATATCGCGCGTACCAGGATCGCTGAGCAGGATGTCCTGCTTCTTGCGGGCCAGCACCTGATAATGCGAGCGCGCTGATTCATGTGCCGGGCGGCCATGCGCGTGCTCAAACCACAGCCACTCGCAGTAGCAGGCGAAACCTTCGTTGAGCCAGATATCCTTCCACTCCATCAGGCCCACGGAGTTGCCGAACCACTGGTGGGAGAGCTCGTGCGCGATGAGCCGCTCGAAGACGTGATCCCCCTTGACGTGGTTGGAGCCAAAGATAGACAGGCCCTGGGCTTCGAGCGGGATTTCCAGCTCATCATCGGTGATGACTACCTGGTAATCGGCGAAGGGGTAGTGGCCAAAGAGCGTGGAATAGAAATCCAGCATCTCCTGCTGCTGGGCGAATTCCTCGAGCACTACGTGCTTGAGGCGGGCCGGTGCCCACGCGCGGACGTTGGCCCCAAGTGAGATCTCGATGTACTCACCAACTTGGACCGTGGCGAGGTAGGTGGCCATGGGGTGCTTGACGCGGTAGTGCCAGCGCGTCATGGAACCACCCGCGCTACGGCGGGAGACCAGCTTGCCGTTGGAGATGACCACGAAAGGATCGTCGGCGGTAATGCGAATATCGTAGGTGGCCTTTGCGGACGGGGTGTCATCGCACGGGAACCAGCTGGGCGCGCCATTGGGCTGGCTAGCTACCAAAGAGCCGGAATCCGTCTCCTCCCAGCCGATCTCACCCCATGGCGTGCGCAGCGGGCGGGGTGATCCGCCATAGCGAATCAGCAGTTCAAACTCTTGGCCTTCTGCGATTGTGTCGGCGAAGTTCAAGCGCAGCTTCCCGCCGGATAGGCGGAACTTGGCTACGCGCGGTGCATGCTTTGCCGTGATGCGGCGGGCCACCATGGCGCCGCCGAGGTCGAGGGTGAGCCTGTCCAAGTCCTCCAATGCGCGAATATGAAGCACAGCTTCGCCTTGGAGCATGTTGGGCTCCACGCGGTAGGCCAGGTCCAAGTCATAGTGGGTGATTTCGAAGCCGAGGTTGAAATCCACCCCGGTATAGCTATCCCGAGTAGGTGCGGCGTGGCCGCGGGCGGACGAGATATGCGAAAGGGCGGTAGAAAGCAGCTTCATAATGCCGCTATCCTACCGCCCTGTTTGACTTATCCGAAGCCAGGGGAGCAGGCATGCCGAACCACGACATGCTTAGCTCACTGTTTAGGAGTTGAAGGCTTCCTCAAAGGTAGGCCAGGACTTCACCAGGTCCTCGCGCCAGCCCGGCCAGGAGTGCGTGCCCACATTGCGGAGGTTGTAAGTTGCCGGAATGTTCTGCTTATCCAGCTTTGCCTTGAGCATGTGGGTGCAGTGGTTAACTGCCGCCTCGATGACGCCGCCTTCCACCTGCAGCTGCGCCGAGCCCAGGTAGGCCGTCAACGGGCTGTAACCCTTGTTGATGTAGTAGGACGGGGTATCCTGCTCACCGGCGAAGCCCGATGCGGAGGAGATGTACAGCTTGGTGCCGCGCAGCTTCTCGGAGTTCATCAGGGCGTCGTTGTAGCGGTTGTAGGCAGAGCCCATCGGTCCCCACATCTGCTCCGGCTGGCCGCCACCGCGGTTCACAGTGAGGCGCAGGAACTCGTACTCGGTGGGGTAGGCGGTCGCAGCACAGCCGGCGAAGGAACCAACTGCGTCATAGAAGCCTTGGTTGTGCTGAGCAAACAGCAATGACGACGTCGCGGACATGGACATGCCGGCGATGGCGCGCTTGTTGCTTGCGTTCAGACGCTCCTCCAGCGGGCCAGGCAGCTCCTTGGTCAGGAAGGTCTCCCACTTCTGCGGGCCCTTGAGGTACTTGCCGTTGGGATCCTCCAGCCAGTCGGTGTAGTAGGAGAAGGCACCTGCCTGCGGAACCACCACGTTGACGTCCTTCTCAGCGTAGAAGTCCACGACATCCGACATGTACAACCAGTCGGAATCCTGCTCGGCGGAACCAGCGCCGTTGAGCAGGTAGACCGTCGGGCGGTCCGGGTTCTTAGCCGGGATGACAGCCAGCGGAATGGCGCGGCCGTTCATCGCCGGCGAGGTAGCCTCCAGCTTGAGAACGCGGGCGTCATCCTTGTAGTGCTCATACCACTTTTGGCTCTCCACCTCCGGGGTGACCTGCAGGTCCGAGATAGTGGATAGGGCAGTGTCACCCGCAACCTGCTGCGGGGTGATGGTGGCAGCACCGGCAACGGGGCTGACCAGCGCGGCGGCGCTGAGCGCGCCGGCGGCGAGGAGAGAGCTAAGACGCTTCATAACGTTCCTTATTCAATAATTGGTACGGCGAATAGAGCTTAGTGCTCGGTCGCCTCAGTATCTACTGGCAGGGAATCAGCGGGGGCGTCGTTGTTCGCCTCTGCCTCATCCAATTTCGCATCCTGACTATCGGCCTCGGCCTTCATTTCGTTAGCGCTCGTGTCCTCATCTGCGGCATAAGTTGCCGCTTCAGGTGCGGAGGGGTTCTCAGGAAGACCGAAGGCGCGTGCAAAGGTTGGCCACGAGGAGTTGACGTCGTCGTACCAGCCCGGCCAAGAGTGGGTACCGGTGTTGCGCATGTTGAATACAGCGTCGACACCTTCGCGCTCCATCTTTGCCTTCAGGTCATGCGTGCAGGCGTTCATGGCTGCCTCGATGACGCCGCCCTCAACCACGAGGGTGGAGGAGGACTTGAACGCCTGGGACGAGCCCAAGGCGTCAATCTTGGACGAGCCCAAGTCAGTTGCTCCAGCCAAACCGGAGTTGGCGGAAACGTAGACCTTGGAATTGCCCATGTTGTTCTTCGTGGCGTTAATGAGGCCATCGTTGTAGCGGTTGTAATCGCCGCCCTTCGCACCCCACATCTGCTCGGTGCTTCCGCCACCGCGGTTCACCGTGAGCTGCGCGTAGAAGTTTGGCAGCGGAGTCGAGGTAGCAGCGCAACCGGAGTAGGAGCCGATGGCATCGTAGAAGTTCGGGTTGTGCTGCGCCAGCACCAGCGAGGAGGTAGCAGACATGGACATGCCGGCGATGCCGCGCTTGCCGTTGCCGTTAATGCGATCCTCCAGCGGTCCCGGCAGCTCCTTGGTCAGGAAGGTCTCCCATTTCTGTGGGCCCTTGAGGTAGTCGCGGTCCGGGGTAGTCAGCCAGTCGGTGTAGTAGGAGAAAGCACCCGCCTGCGGGATGACGACGTTCACGTTGCGGTTGGCGTAGTAGTGAACGAGATCCTGAGTCTTCTCCGTATTCGGATCGAGATCCTTGGCCACGGTGGAAGTAATCCAGTCCATGCCCTGCTCGGCGCCGCCGGCACCGTTGAGCAAGTAGAGGGTGGGGCGGGAGGCGTCAAAGGTGCCGTCCGGGGTGATCACTGCAAGGGGGACGTCGCGGCCCATAGCGGGCGCGGTGGCCTTGATGCCCCTCACCTTATGGCGATAATCCCAGTACTTGAAGACATAGCCCATCCACTTTTTGTCATCCGGGATGTTCTTGATATCGACGTTCTTAAAGGAGACTTTCTTGTCGAAGGAAGCCTCAAACTGCTCACGGGACGGCGTCGGGTTGCCGGCTTTGTCCTTAGGCAGGTACTCCTCGAGCTCGTCGTAAAGGTCGATATCGGAAATCTGGGATTTTTCAGCGTTACCGCGGATTTCATCCGGGTCAATGTCGGATGCGCTGGCGATAGGGGATACAACGGCGCCGAGGGCTAAGGCTGATGCCGCTGCCAGCGTCGTGAGAGAGCGCGCAATCTTCATGGAATCTCGCTTTCTTGATGATGAGCGGAAGTGTAGGGGCAAGTTTAAAAGATGCTCCGGACAAACCACCCTTGAAATGGGCAAAAGTACTGATAGACGGGCAATTCAGTACCCCCGAAGATAAGGGTAGCGTGATTAAACATACCAAGTTATTAGAGTGAATGGTGGTATTGAAGTTGAAACCGTGTCATAATCTTTCCGCGCCTATTCCTGGGTTATGTAACGCAACGACAGTCTCGTTCGTTAGTGGAGCTAGGTACCGAGACCGCCTCCGGCGGCTGCCTGCATCGCTGTGACCTCGCGGGAGGGGTGCCGCGTAAAGTCGCGCACGCCGCTCAAATACCAACAGAAAGAAGAAGAATGAACTTTTTTGACACCATCCTCGTTTCCATCAACCAGGTGCTGGGCCAGATCGCTCACTTCGGCTCCTCCACGTCCTCGAAGGCTGCCCTGGACTGGGGTCTGTTCTAAGAAATCTGCAGGGGGTAGTGCCCCGCTTTCCTTCCCCTAATCCCCTTCATTGGGGGTTGGGGGTTTATTTGTGCCAGTTTGCATTCCGCGCGTTAGGCCTGCATCGGGACGGCTATGAACGTCTGGTGGATACATGCTCGGGGGTGGTGGGACAGCGAGCCTAAAGTTACGTATCCTATAGAGCGTGACTAATGAACATTTTGACGTTGTAGTACTCGGCGCGGGCCCCGGCGGCTACGTGTCCGCCATCCGCGCTGCCCAGCTGGGCAAGAAGGTTGCCGTTATTGAGAAGCAGTACTGGGGCGGTGTCTGCCTCAACGTGGGCTGCATCCCGTCCAAGGCTCTTCTTAAGAACGCTGAGGTTGCACACACCTTCAACCATGAGGCAAAGGCCTTTGGTATTTCCGGCGATGTTTCTTTCGACTTCGGTGTTGCGCACAAGCGCTCCCGCAAGGTTTCGGAGGGCATCGTCAAGGGTGTGCACTACCTGATGAAGAAGAACAAGATTACGGAGATCAATGGTCTCGGCTCCTTCAAGGACGCCAAGACCATCGAGATTACCGAGGGCGATGACAAGGGTAAGACCGTTACCTTTGATAACTGCATTATCGCCACCGGCTCCGTTGTCCGTTCCCTTCCGGGCGTGGAAATCGGCGGCAACATCGTGTCCTACGAGGAGCAGATCCTTAACGATGATGCCCCGGATTCCATGGTGATCGTTGGCGCAGGCGCCATCGGTATGGAGTTTGCTTACGTTCTGGCCAACTACGGCGTGGACGTGACCATCGTGGAGTTTATGGACCGCGTCCTGCCAAACGAGGATAAGGATGTTTCCAAGGCTATTGCCAAGGAATACAAGAAGCTTGGAGTGAAGCTCCTGACCGGTTACAAGACCACCGCCATCAAGGACAACGGCGACAATGTCACCGTTGAGGTCGAGTCCAAGGACGGCTCCAAGACCGATACGCTGACCGTGGACCGCTGCATGGTCTCCATCGGCTTTGCCCCGCGCACCGAGGGCTACGGCCTGGAGAACACCGGTGTCGAGCTCACCGAGCGCGGCGCCATCGCTATCGATGATTACATGCGCACCAACGTTGAGGGCATTTACGCCATCGGTGACGTCACCGCGAAGCTGCAGCTTGCACACGTGGCTGAGGCGCAGGGTGTCGTGGCCGCTGAGGTCATCGCCGGCGCTGAGACCCAGCTGCTGGGTGACTACATGAATATGCCGCGCGCTACCTTCTGCAACCCGCAGGTTGCCTCCTTCGGTTACACCGAGGAGCAGGCTCGTGAGAAGTTCGCTGACCGCGACATCAAGGTTGCTACCTTCCCGTTCTCCGCTAACGGTAAGGCAGCTGGTCTGAACGAGACCGCGGGCTTCGTCAAGCTCGTCGCTGACAGCGAGTTCGGTGAGCTCATCGGTGGCCACATGGTGGGCTCCAACGTTTCCGAGCTGCTGCCGGAGCTGACCCTAGCGCAGCGCTTTGATCTCACCGCTGAGGAGATCGGACGTAACGTTCACACACACCCGACTCTGTCTGAGGCTATGAAGGAAGCAGCCGAGGGTATCGGCGGCCACATGATCAACCTCTAAGGTCACGGCAAGAAGCCAAAACAAGAACTCTCCCCCTCAAACCCAGAAAGGGTTTGAGGGGGAGAGTTGGTTTTAGCGCCGTAGCGCGCCTGCCTTTAGCCGAAGAGCTTGGAGGACAGAACGAACGGTGCATTAACGATGGTTACGAGAAGGCCCTGAATCTGGCCAAGGAAACCGTTAGCAAAGCTGCTCATGATAGTGATCCTTTCGATAGGGGATATCGGTCATGTTCCATTATAAGAAATTCGACCCTGAAAAATCTATGTATTTTGATAGGCAAAATCATGAGAAAGCTTTTTAAGGTCAATGTATATGGGCTGGCGGAAGCTTAAATGTCCAGTTCAAGATGTATAACAGGATTCCTGGGGGCGGATCTGTCCCCGGAAAAATTCATCCCGACTCTGGAGAGCGCTCCCCATAAAAGACAATAAAACGTTATTTGTGGTGTAAAAGCGTTCCTTTTGGCTAGTCCCTACTGCACGTGTCGCGAGATCTGGTTAGTACGGCGCAACCGCGGAGCGGTGGGCATCAATGACTAACTGCTCGTTGATAGCGGGGAAAGCTCGCTGCGAACAGTTCTGGCGCGGGCAGGTGCGGCAGCCAGCGCCAATCGGGGTCGCGGAAGAAAGGGCATCGAGGTTCAGGCCCTGGGCGTAGACAGTGCGGTTGGCGTGGCGGGCCTCGCAGCCCAAGCCGATGGAGAAGAGCTTGTTGGTATCCCCGAAACGGCCTTGCGGGTAGCTCACCGTGCGCGAAACCCAGAGGTAATTGCGCCCATCCGGCATCTGCGCCAGCTGGCGGGAAATGGTGTTGGGGCGTGAGAAGGACTCGTAGACATTCCACAGCGGGCAGGTGCCGCCGGAGTTGGAAAAGTGCACGCCCGTGGCTGATTGGCGCTTGGACATGTTGCCGGCGCGGTCCACCCGTACAAAGGTAAAGGGGATGCCGCGCTTGTTGGGTCGCTGCAGCGTGGAAAGGCGGGAGGCAATGGTTTCATAGCCCACGCCGAAAACATTGCAGAGGTACTCCACGTCATACCCGGATTGCTCGGCCTCACTATGGATGAGGTTGTAGGGCAAAAGGATGGCTGCAGCGTAGTAGTTGGCGATTCCCCGCTTGGCCAAGTTGATCGAGGCATCCGAGGTGAAGGGTTCTTCGTCCACGAGGTGGCTAATAAGCTCACCCGCTTCCAGGAACCCCAGCTCCGCCGCCATGCGGAAGGCGCGCTGGCCCACGCTCAGGCGGCTGGCTAGGCGAAGGGTGCCGGTGTTCTTGTCAAAGCGGTGCAGTGTGCCATCCATGCGATCGGTGGTGAGAATCTCCACGCCGTGCTGGGATGTGAGCCTGTCATTTAGAGCCTGCTCGATATCGCGGATGTGGAAGGGGGTGACGCCGAGCTCCGCGGCAATTCCCTCCGCATGAATATCCAATTCATCGAGGTAATTCTGCCGGGCATAGAAGAAGTCCCGCACCTCGTCGTGGGGCATGGATAGCGCCTGGCTGCCATCCGAGCGGCGGGTGTCGGTGGCAAGCGAAAGCTTGTCGCGAATGTTGCGGTAGCGACGGTGGATATCCACGAGCGTGCGGGCAACGGTGGGGTGGTTATAAACCAACTCGGACAATTCCTGAAGCTCCACGGGGGAGGGGCAGATTTCCTGGTCTTGTACGACATCCTGGATTTCTGCCAGCAGGCGTGAGTCATCATCGCGGGAGAAGAACGTGGCATCAACGCCAAATGCTTCAGTGATTTTCAGCAAGACCGGGACGGTAAGCGGGCGCACGTCATGCTCAATCTGGTTGACGTAGCTCGCTGAAAGTCCCAGCGTAGCGGCGAGGGAGGCTTGGCTGAGATCACGTTCGCGGCGCAGCTGGCGCAGGCGCGAACCCACGTATGTCTTGCTCATGTGAGCTAGGTTACCTAGTGCCTTTCACTCATAACAATATTTTTGCAAGGAATGTGTGAAGTATTTTAACTCCGCTGCGAAGTGGGGGTGTTGGCAAGGTGCTGGGCGGGAAATGAAAGGCGGATACCAAGCGAAAGTTTGACACCTAAAGGGGTAGGGTCGTCACTCACGCCACACCCTGTGACAAAAGTCTCATCCGCGAAATGTTTTCGCAAGGTCAATATTGCGTAAAGGGAAGTGATCAAGGTAGAGCGGCAAAAGGGGTGGGGCACTTAAGGCAACCCTTGCCTTATCTCAAATCTTTCGGCGGGCTGTAGGAGGGGCAAGAGGCCTGCAAAGCAAAGAGATAACTAGTGGTCAGCGTGAAGTTCTGCGTAAGGTAAGGACGACTATGGAGGTGTCATGTCTGTAAAAAATCCTGACCGTGAAGCTCTCGCTCACGGCCGCATTACTAATGAAACGATTCGTCCTAAGCCGGGAATTCCGTCCTGGGCTTTGAAACTGACGATGGCAATTACCGGTCTGTTCTTCGCACTCTTCGTTGTGGGACACATGGCCGGCAACTTGAAGCTTTACCTGCCGGCTCATGACGGCCAGGAAGCCCTCGATGCCTACGGTGCATTCCTGCGCAGCATGGGTGATCCGCTGATTCCGAGCGGCCACCTTCTGTGGATCATCCGCATCGTTTTGCTGGCGTGCGTGATCGCCCACATTTACGGTGCCTTCGCGCTGACCGCTCGCTCCAAGGCATCCCGCGGTAAGTTCAAGCGCACCAACCTGATGGGCGGCATGGATTCCTTTGCGACGAAGACCATGCTGGTGACCGGCGTCGTGCTGCTCCTGTTCATCGTCTTCCACATCCTGGATCTGACGATGGGTGTTCAGCCGATCGCTCCGGAGGCTTTCGCTCATGGTGCCGTGAAGGCCAACATGATCGCTACCTTCTCCCGCTGGCCGGTGACCATCATTTACATCGTCGCCATGCTCTGCCTCTTCCTGCACCTGACCCACGGCATCCGCCTTGCGGCTTCCGACCTGGGTATTACCGGTGCTAAGTGGCGCGAGGTATTTGTCATCCTGGCGTACGTTGTCCCGGCCGTCGTGTGCCTGGCAAACATCGTCATGCCGTTGTCCGTCGCCCTGGGCTGGGTCAGCTAAAGGAGTTTTGAACCCATGACTAACGCGAATCCTGTGTCGAACGCGAACACTGAACTCAAGCGCGAGCACCCGAACTTCTCGCACCCGCAGTCCATCGTCCCGGGCGTTAAGCCGGGCCGCATCCTGGAGTCCCACGAGCCGCACGGCGTCCCGATGAAGGACATGTGGAGCTACCAGAAGGACCACATGGAGCTGGTCTCGCCGCTGAACCGCCGCAAGTTTGAAATCATCGTTGTCGGCACCGGCCTGGCTGCTGGTTCCGCTGCGGCTGCCCTCGGCGAGCTGGGCTACAAGGTAAAGGTCTTCACCTACCACGACTCCCCGCGCCGTGCGCACTCCATTGCTGCGCAGGGTGGTGTGAACTCTTCCCGCCACAAGAAGGTGGATAACGACTCCGCTTACCGCCACACCAAGGACACCGTGAAGGGTGGCGACTACCGCTGCCGCGAGTCCGACTGCTGGCGCTTGGCTTATGAGTCCATCCGCGTCATCGACCACATGAACGCCATCGGTGCTCCGTTTGCTCGCGAGTACGGCGGCACCCTGGCTACCCGTTCCTTCGGTGGTGTGCAGGTCTCCCGCACCTACTACACCCGTGGCCAAACAGGCCAGCAGCTGCAGCTGTCCACCACGTCTGCGCTCTACCGCCAGATTGGCCTGGGCAACGTGGAGCTCTTCGCTCACCACGACCTGCAGGACATCATCACCTACACCGACGGTGGCAAGAAGCGCGCCGGCGGCATCGTGACCCGTAACCTCATCACCGGCGAGCTGAAGGCCTTCACCGGCCACGCAGTCATCCTCGGTACCGGCGGTTACGGCAACGTCTACCACATGTCCACGCTGGCTAAGAACTCGAACGCTGGCGCCATGATGCGTGCGTACGAGAACGGTGCTTACCTGGCTTCCCCGGCATTCATCCAGTTCCACCCGACTGGCCTGCCGGTGAACTCCGAGTGGCAGTCCAAGACCATCCTCATGTCCGAGTCGCTGCGTAACGACGGCCGCATTTGGTCTCCGATCAAGGAGAAGGATGACCGTCCTGCCAACGAGATTCCGGAAGAGGAGCGCGACTACTTCCTGGAGCGCCGCTACCCGGCCTTCGGTAACCTCGTCCCGCGTGACGTGGCGTCCCGTGCCATCTCCCAGCAGATCAACAAGGGCCTGGGTGTTGGACCGCTGCACAACTCTGTGTACCTGGATTTCCGCGACGCCATCGAGCGTCTGGGCAAGGACAAGATCCGCGAGCGTTACTCCAACCTCATCGAAATGTACGAAGAGGCCATTGGTGAATCCGCTTATGAGACCCCGATGCGTATCGCCCCGACCTGCCACTTCACCATGGGTGGCCTGTGGACGGACTTCAATGAGATGACCGCCATCGACGGTCTCTTCGCCTCCGGTGAGTGCTCCTGGACCTACCACGGCGCCAACCGTCTGGGTGCGAACTCCCTGTTGTCCGCTTCCGTTGATGGCTGGTTCACCCTGCCGTTCACCATCCCGAACTACCTGGCACACCACCTGGGTGAGGCCAAGCTGGCTGAGGATTCTGCTGAGGCCAACGAGACTGTCGCTCGCGCTCAGGCTCGCATCGACCGCCTCATGTCCATCCAGGGCCAGAACCCGCACGGCCCGGCGTACTACCACCGCCAGCTGGGTGACATCCTCTACTGGGGTTGCGGCGTGTCCCGTAACGTCGAGGACCTCAAGGTTGCCATCGAGAAGGTTCGCGAGCTGCGCAAGGACTTCTGGGCTAACGTCCGCATCACTGGTGAGGCCAACGACATGAACCAGGTCCTCGAGTACGGTCTGCGCGTTGCTGACTACATCGACCTGGGTGAGCTCATGTGTATTGACGCCCTTGACCGCGACGAGTCCTGTGGTGCTCACTTCCGCGAGGACCACCTCTCCGAGGACGGCGAGGCCGAGCGTGATGACGAGAACTGGTGCTTTGTTTCCGCTTGGGAGCCGGGCGCTGCTGAGGGCGAGTTCATCCGCCACGCTGAGCCGCTGTACTTTGATTCGATCCCGCTGATGACAAGGAACTACAAGTAATGAAACTGACACTTGAGATCTGGCGTCAAGCCGGACCGACGCAAGAAGGCAAGTTCGAGACCGTGCAGGTTGACGACGCCGCCGAGCAGATGTCCATCCTGGAGTTGCTCGACCACGTCAACGACCGCCTCATTGAGGAAGGCACCGAGCCTTTCGCATTCGCTTCTGACTGCCGCGAGGGCATCTGCGGTACCTGTGGCCTCCTGGTCAACGGCCGCCCGCACGGCCCGGGCCAGAACACCCCGGCCTGCCAGCAGCGCCTCTTCCAGTTCAAGGATGGCGACACCATCAAGCTGGAGCCTTTCCGCTCCGCTGCCTACCCGGTTATCAAGGACATGATCGTGGACCGCGCCAAGCTGGACCACGTCATGGAGCAGGGCGGCTACGTGTCCATGGATGCGGGTACCGCTCCGGACGCTGACACCCTGCACGTCAACCACGAGACCTCCGAGTACGCCCTGGATCACGCTGCCTGCATCGGCTGCGGTGCCTGCGTGGCATCCTGCCCGAACGGTGCTGCCCACCTGTTCACCGGCGCCAAGCTGGTTCACCTCTCCCTCATGCCGCTGGGCAAGGAAGAGCGTGGCCGCCGCGCACGCAACATGGTGGACGATCTGGAGCAGAACTTCGGCCACTGCTCGCTCTATGGCGAGTGTGCCGACGTCTGCCCGGCTGGTGTGCCGCTGACCGCGGTTTCCGCGGTTACCCGCGAACGCGCACGTGCTGCTTTCCGCGGCAAGGACGACTAAGCTATAGTCATTCACAGGATTAACAGGAACGAGAGAAAGTTTCAGCCATGAGCGACCTCAACCCGGCAGTTGCTGATCACCACAGCGAGACCTACCCGGAGTTCTCCGGTAAGATTCAGGACTCCTACATCGAGGGATATGACCCCGTTTCTTACGGCGCACCGCACTCTTCTTTGCTGCGCACCTCCACCTGGGTGGGCATGGGTCTGACTCTCTCGATCCTGCCGCCGCTGGGCATCCTGATCTGGGGCCTCGGCACCTGGCTCTACCCGGACGGTACCGCGGGTGCTGATTACCAGATCAACCTGATCGTGGGTGCCATCGCCAGCGTTGTCGTAGCCATCCTGGCTATCGCCGCCGTCAAGTATGGCCGCCGCTACTACCGCCAGTACCGCAAGGAAACCGGCCGCATCAACTAGGCACCTCCTAGGCCGTTGAACGCCTGAGTTTCTGTACTGGTACCACAACAACCCCCACCTCCAAACAAACACAACGCATGGGAGACCATGTGAGGAGGTGGGGGTTGTTGGCGTTTGGGGTGAGCGCCGGCGCTTGGCGACGTCCCGCTCGTGCCTCCTTGCGCGGAATATTCATTCAGCCTAGAACTGTGATGTCTAGCGACTTTTTGGACGCGGAGTCCAGGAGGTTTTGGACAGGATGTCTAGTGGCTTTTGGGACATTTACGGCGGTGGAATAGCCGGATGGCTATTCCATTGCATAAGCGTAGAAAGGTCGCAGATTTCGATCCCGTTCGTGACGGCAAGACGGTCACACAGTTTTGCAAAGAATTGGGGATCTCGCGGCAGACGTACCACAACATCAAACACCGGATAGCGCAGAAGGGCCGAGCAGGTATTGTGCCGGATTCGACTGCCCCGAAGAACCCGTTTAAGAAATTTGACGAAGCCGACAAAATCGCAGTCGTCCATGCCAGACAACAGTTAATGGAGCAAGGCTTAGATTATGGCCCTTGGTCGATCTACTATTTCTTGTTCGACACCCCTAGCCCCCAACCTTGCCCCAGCCGAATCAACCAACCTTCTGCACTCGATACCGATCTCCAGGAAAATAGAATCTCGAACGACCCAATGCATTTCCAAAGGAATGCCAAAGCATGTTCAAAATGTGGTTCCAACAATGCGAGGGGATTTGCCGATAGGATTAGACCTAAAACAGGTTCAATAACCCCGAATATTCCAATGCCAACTCGAATACCGCTCTATTTGACCGTCGCCACAACACTCCGAGACGAAATAAATTCATCTGTGCTAGTTGGATACTTACCTTCCGAATCCAGCCTTCAACAGCGTTTTGACGTCTCCCGATCCGTCATTCGCCAAGCGCTTTCCCTCTTAGAATCAGAAGGTTTACTTTCCAAATCGCAAGGTCGACAAACAGAGGTAATAAATCCGAAGAGAGTCCATCGAGTTGCCCAATCACTTAATGGTCTAGGCATGCAGGCCCTGCTCCAAGAAATGGACGTTCGTACGAAAGTGCTGACGCTGACAAGGAATTCCATTAGTGGAGATATTACATTTCGCCGAATCAGATTCTTGGACGGTGTACCATTCTGCGTCATCGACACGCAGGTACCTTTCGAGGCTGCCACGGGGGTAGACGAAGATTCACTGGAGCAGAGTTCGCTACATGACCTATTCCGCTCAGCAGGAAACATGCCTACCCATTCGTCACGATCAATTACAGCCATTCCTGCGTCTGAGGAATTAGCCGCCCTCTTAGAGTTGCCAGTTGGCGCCCCCCTTCTTGTGCTCTCAGGCAATACAACAAATATCGACGGGGATGAGATCGAACGATTTACCACTTTCCACGCCGGTACCCGCGTTGCGCTAGATCTCGAAACTTCCACATAGTGTGAACCGGCACACAAAAAGACAGCCATAAGACCCTTGACTTATCCGTACAAGTTGCTAAATTCTTACTTGTACGGATAAGCGATGCTGTCTGTCAGCATCTACACTAAGGATATTGGAATGGCTGAATCACAAAAATCAATCCTTCCTCTCTGGGATTGGATGAATAAAGTCCCTGGCGGAACAATGGTCATCCCCCTCATTCTGGGATCAATCGTCGGAACTTTCTTCCCTTCATTCCTTGACATGGGTTCTTTTACCACCGGACTTTTCAAATCGTCCGCGACGCCACTAATTGCACTACTAATTTTTGCTACAGGTACCCAAATCACTGTTCGAAGCTCCGGACCAGTGCTCGCACATGCGGGAACAATTCTTCTCGCCAAGACAATTATTCCGGGCCTTCTGATCGTTGGGCTTGGACACCTGATCGGTTTGGATGGATTCTTCGGAATTTCAATCCTCGCTCTACTAACCGTGGTAGCAAATTCCAACGGCGGAGTATGGCTCGCTTTCACTGGCAAATACGGCGACTACCGAGATCGCGGCGCGTACATCGCTTCAGCCGTAAATGATGGCCCCTTCTTCACTTTACTTTTCTTAGGCGCTTCAGGAATGGCCGACATCCCTCTCTCGCTAATGGCCGCAGCAGTCATTCCACTCATCATTGGAATGGTTGTAGGAAATCTTGATCCCAAATGGACCGACGTTCTCCGTCCTACCGGTGCCATCGTAATTCCATTCTTTGCCTTTGCTCTAGGAACCGGAATTAACTTGGGCTCAATCGCCACAGGCGGAGCGATGGGACTGATCCTCGGCGTAATTTCGGTACTTCTTACCGGCGCGGTTACCTATCTTGGATACAAATTTGTTCTTCGACGCGGCCGAGAATCAGGCATGGGCTTCGCCGCGGCTACAACAGCTGGAAATGCTGTAGCGACTCCGTTAATCGTTGCAGAAGCAGACCCTACGTTTGTCCAATATGTAGATGCAGCCACAACTCAGGTAGCCGCCGCAGTTCTTGTTTCTGCAATTCTGGCTCCCCTACTCGCAGCGTACGTTCTCAAGAAAGAAGGCGGATTGATAGATCGGAGTGAGGCCGAAGTGCCACAAAATCTTGACGAGGAGAAAGTCTAAATGTTACCTCGTACCCTAGTCTTAGCGGATGACCTTACTGGAGCAAATGACACCGCAGTCCAGTTCGCAGACAACGGTTTCAACACGCTCCTCACAAGCTCCGTTCAAGAACTTGTAAAACTGGACAATTCAAGAAGTGAAGTTGTCGCAATCAACGCTGCCACCCGACCAAGCTACGCAAAGGCCGAGGAAACCACAAGGAATTTGACTGAGCAAGCTATAAGAGCCGGGTTTGAGCAGATTTATCTCAAGGTTGATTCAACGATGCGGGGATCTGTGGCGCAACAAATTAAGGGCGCAATCGCAGGACTTGGTAATCGAAATGCGCTCGCATTCGTTTGCACCGCATATCCAGAAATGGGACGAGTCATCAATGATGAAGTTCTATACGTAGACGGAATTCCAGTTACCGAAACTCGCAGTGGGCGAGATCCGATCACACCCGTGAAGTCTTCCAGAATTGGCGATCTAATTCCTGACTCATTTCATGTTAGGAATCACCACGACGTCGACCACTGTGTCCAAGAAATTATCGAAAGCACCGCTCAAATAATTACTTTCGATGCAAGAGTTCAAGAAGATCTAGAGCAGATTAGTGAAGTCGCGGACCGAGTCGAGCGGCCAATTGTCTTTGTCGGCTCTGCCGGCCTTGCACAAGCACTTATCGCCAAGGCAAGCGAACCAAAATCAGCAGCAAAACTACCGCTACCAATCGATTTTCCACCTTTGGTCGTGGTGACATCGATTCATGACGTGAGTCAAGCACAGGTCGATGAATATATTTCAGACTCCGCAGGAGTTTCGTCTACTGTGTTCAGCCCGGCCCCAGCTCAGCTCACACAAGACCCCTCAATGCCCAGCCTTCTACGGCAAATCAGTGTGCTTTCGCAAGACACCAATGGTGTACTCGTCTTGAGAGCAAACCCAACGGTTACTGCATCGATTGAAAAACGAGCTCAAGTTGCATCTGACTTCGCGAACAAGCTTTCATCACTTACTAAGAAGGCACTACAAAGCGGAAAGTTTGGATCGCTAATCATTTTCGGTGGAGACGGCTCTGCTGCATGCTTCAAAGAACTTTCCATAGCAAATACCCAAGTTCTCGGAAGCATTGAAAAAGGCGTTCCTCTCTCAATAGTCGTAGACGGGCCATTTGAAAAGCTACCCATCGTGACAAAGTCTGGTGGATTTGGGGAACCCAATCTATTGATCAATATTGTGAATCAAATTTGGAAAGGAATTTCAAATGAATAATCCAACACTTGCTATTACCATCGGAGACATTTCCGGAATCGGACCCGAAATCACAGCTAAGACACTCCTGCTTCACCCTGAACTGCGTGAAATTTGTGTCCCCATAGCCTACGGTGATGCCAATTCATTGCGCCATGGATGTGAGGTAGCAGGTCTAGATCCAAATTCCGTTCACGTCTTGACTTCTCCAAGTGACGCAACTAATGATCCCAACCGAATCGAAGTCATCCAGGTTGGACCAGAACTTGAACGAGTTGAGCTCGGCAAAGTTTCGGCCACCGCAGGCGATGGTGCATACCGATTCGTCGTCGCTGCATGCGACGACGCAAAAAAGAACCTCGTTCAAGGGATTGTCACCGCACCGCTGAACAAAGAAGCCATGCATGCGGGCGGACACCTGTGGCCTGGACATACAGAAATCTTGGCACATGAATTTGGCGTGGAAAACTATTCAATGATTCTTTCCGCAGATGATCTATTTCTCTTTCACCTGACCACCCACCAATCACTCAAGTCCGCAGTTGATTCGTGTACACCGGATCGAACCTACAATGTAATCAAACTCGCAGCAGCTCTTGGAAAGGCTAATGGACACCCTGAGTGGACAATTGGAGTTTGCGGAATCAATCCACACGCAGGTGAAAATCGTCTGTTCGGCGATGAAGACCAAGACCAACTGCTCCCAGGAATCCAAAGAGCTCAAGAAGAAGGAATAAACGTCACAGGACCGCTGCCAGCTGATGCACTGATTCCTGCTGCAGTAAAAGGAAAATACAACCTTGTTATCGCCTGTTATCACGACCAAGGACACGCTCCGTTCAAGGCCGTATACGGAGACAACGGGGTAAACATCACTTCTGGCCTCCCAGTTGTACGTGTTTCCGTGGATCACGGCACCGCTTTTGACATCGCTGGAAAAGGCATTGCACGCGAAGAATCTTTAGTACTGGCAACGAGGCGTGCCGCTGAGCTTTCTTCTGGATGGGCCGATGTCTGGACCGTGGCTTCGAGCTAAACGGATCCACAAGACCTCATTAATTACTTGTTTGCCGTCTTCGGAGACCAATCCTTTCGTCAGTCTCCACTTTCAAAGACGTACTCGAGCTCGCGCTTGGGGTTGATCTCTCGGTAGAAGTCCTCGGCATAGACCCACATGTGCGCGAGGATCCCGCCCAGCTGCGCCCGCAGCTGGGCGTCGCTGTAGTCCCAGGCGGTGGAAATGCGGCCGAGAAGCAGCAGGTTCAAGTCCTCGTGGCCGTCATTGAGGATGAGGTAGGAGGTCACGACGGCTTGCTCCTGGTTGGCCTTGACCACCCAGCCCATGAGCTCCGGCAGGGAGCAGCCACAGCGCGCGGACGGCACCGTGAGGCGGAAGACGATGTCGCCGCGCATGCCACCTGTCGATTTGGGGTAGTTGGTACCGCGAGTCCGCGTAGTTGGTACCGGTGTTCTGCGTACCCGGTACTGCAAGGGGGTTTTCTTTCATAGTTGATGTTGGCGACACCACAATCCGCTGGTGTTGCGTCAACTTCTACTTGGAAGGAGCTGGTCCTTGTGGCCAACTTCAAGCAGATCATCGCGATGTGCCTTGATGGTGCTAGCTACGCGCAGATCACACACGCATTGGGATGTTCACGACGAGAGGTATCCTGAAGGTGATATCGCCTACGTAGACGTGGTTCGGCCTGTCAGCGGTGAATTTGCGGCCTATTAAATCGGGCATGACTCGATGGCCAGGCTTGCGCCTGGTGGTGATGCATCGACGCCGTTTAGTAAAGCCTTTCAGCCCCATGGATTTCATGATGCGTGCGACCTTCTTGTGATTGGTCGGAGGAAAGTCCGTATCGTCGTTAAGGCTTGCAGCGATGCGTTTAGCACCATAAAGCCCGTGCTCATCATCGAAGATGGTCTTGATTCTCGCACCAATAAGGGCATCGGAACACGTCTTTAACCTGCGTTCTTGGCGGATGTTGAGCCATTTGTAGAACGAGGAGCGATTGAGATTTAACACGTGGCACATCCGCTTGACCGAGTATTCGGTTTGGTGGTCATCGACAAACTGGAAGCGGATTACCAGCGTGTCTCTTTAAGCAAAATATTTCGCGGCCTTGCGCAGGATGTCGCGTTCTTCGCGCAGTTTCGCGTTTTCTTTTTCTAGCTGGCGGATCCGTTCAGAATCAGTGGTCGCCTGGGCCTTGTCACGCATGGTCTTCGTGCGGGCACGTTTGCCGGTGCCGTACTGCTTAAGCCAGGAATAAAGTGAGGAGCGATTGACTCCAAGCTCTGCTGAAGCCGCGTGAAGTGATAGGTCCTCATTGTTTTCGTAGAGGGCCACAGCATCACGTTTGAACTGTTCGGAGTACCTAGGCATGGTGGTAGATTACCTTTCTTCCCAACCCAACCGGGCTGGATATCAGGTGTCTACCTAACAGGGGTCAGGTCCAAGCTCTGGGAGGTGTGCCGCAGCCTGGGCATTGCTCAGTCCGTGGGGCGTACTGGTGTGTGCTTCGATAACGCGATGGCCGAGTCGTTCTGGTCCATGCTTAAAACCGAGTTCTACGACCGTAAGCGCTGGGCGACCCGTGATGCCGCGCATAAGGCCGTTGCCTACTGGATTGAAGTCGTCTACAACCGTCGGCGCCGGCACTCCGCACTGGGGATGGTCAGCCCCGTCGACTTCGAGAACCACACCGGTTCAACCACCAGCAGAAAAGAAATAGCTGCCTAACCACTAGGTAGCTCCACTACGTGTCCACGATTTGCGGGCAACCCCACTCGTGGGCCGAGCAGCTTATTCAGCTGCTCGGCGTTGGCGTAGGTCTTGGCAAATCCTCCTTTGAGCTTGTTTATAAACAGGGGCGCGATGGAATTCAGTCAGACCACCTGTCGTTTCGCGGAAGTAGATGACATTCTTCTGAGCTACTTCGTGTTCCAGATCGTCAGCGATGTTGAGTGAGCCGTTACGAAGGCGGGTGATATTTCCCTTGGAACGGCCGTAGGCGAGCATGAGATCGAAGATGAACTCGCGGTCATACTCATCTTTCCCAGCAAGCGGCTTGATGCGTTCTTCGATTGCTTTGAGGCTGAGTCTTGCCACCTAGTTCACCCTTCAATTCAGTGGAATAGCCCTCGGCAGGCTGGCGTTCATAAAGCTAGGAGTCGATCTTAGTGTTGGCGGCGATCGAGTGTGTCCGTTACGCGCACTAATGTTGATTGATGGATTAGCTATCCATCACGAAGCCTCGTTTACCCCAAGGAGAACCAACCCATGACGCACCGCGCAGACGCAGGGCTTGAGCCGGCTAAGGAAACGTCGGCGGCGCAGACGTCGTTTGTGCCGCAGCCAGGAAACCAGGAGGCGCGCCGGGCGGACCTGCGCCGCTGGAAGGCGATTGCGCTGTCCTTCCTGATTGGTGCGGCGGTGATCTTTTTGGGGTGCTCGTGGTGGCAGGCGTCGGCAAGCGGGGCTCCGGTCTGGGTGGGCTACGTGCGTGCGGCAGCGGAGGCAGGCATGGTCGGTGGACTGGCGGACTGGTTTGCCGTGACCGCGCTGTTCCGCCGCCCCATGGGGCTGCCCATCCCGCACACAGCACTCATCCCCAACAACAAGGACCGCGTGGGTGATGCACTCAAGGACTTCGTGGAGGAGAACTTCCTCACCGCGGATGCACTCAGCGCCAAGGTGCGGGAGGCGGAGATACCGCTGTGGCTGGCGCGCCAGGGCGTGGAGCCTGGGCGGGCGGAGGAGGTCTCCGCGTGGATTGGTGAGCGCGCAGCCAGTGTGGTCGCAGACCTAGACCCGGCGGAGGCGGAGCAGTTCATTCGCACCCAAGTCATGGACCGTCTGGCAGAGCCGGAGTGGGGCCCGCCGCTGGGGCGCCTGCTGGAGGGCTATATTGCAGACGGCAAGGCTCGCCCGCTGGAGGATGACCTCATCGAGTGGGCGCACGGCAAGATCCTTGGCATGGAATCCACTGTGGTCACCGCCATCGATGAACGCATGCCAGGCTGGGCGCCGCGCTTTGCCCGCGAGATGGTGGGGGAGAAGGTCTATGCCGAGCTCGTGGAGTTCGCTGATGAGGTCCGCCGCAACGGCAACCACGAAGCCCGCCTAGCCATTCGCCGCAACCTGTCCAAGCTGGCTTCGGACCTGCAGTGGGATGAGGATATGCGTGGGCGCATCGAAGGAATCAAGCAGGAGATGTTGGCCTCCGATCAGGCGCAGAAAGCCCCGGCGGCGATGTGGGCGACGGTCTCCTCCACGCTCATTGAGCAGCTCACCGACTCAGAGTCCTTCCTGCGTCAGAAGATCACCGCCAAGGTGAAGGAATTGGCGCACCGTCTGTTGGAGGATTCGGAGTTCCTGGCTCAAGCCAACGAGCTGGTGGATAAGGCCGCGCGCTACGCGGTGGAGAAGTTCGCGCCGGAGATCATCGCGATTATTCCAGAGACCATTAAGCGCTGGGATGCCCAGGAGGCTTCCGAGAATATCGAGCTGATGGTGGGCAAGGACCTGCAGTTCATTCGCCTCAACGGCACGGTCGTGGGTGCGCTGGCTGGGTTGGTTATCTACACTGTCAATCATCTGCTTTTTGGCGTCTAACAAGGAGTGACGACCATGTCCGTATTTGACTCAATCAAGAATGCCGGTTCCTCTGCTTTTGATGTGGCCAAGGATTTTGGTGGCCGTTTCAAGGAAGAGCGCCAGAACCAAGCCCAGAGTGCGCAGGCGGATCGCATCGCGCGTGCTGCCGATGAGGCGGGCATGGGTGATGGCACTGCGAAGGAGGAGTCCTTCTTCGACCGCGTGACCTCCACGGCGAAGAATATTGGGGAGTCTGTGTCCTCCGCCGCCCGTGAGACCCGCAACTCGGAGTCTTTCGAGAAGGCTCGTGAGGATTTCAACACCGCCTTCAACGAGACCCGTGAGGGTGTGCAGGGCGCTATCAACAATGCCAAGGAGCAGCGCGCGGAGGGCAAGCATGCCCAGCAGCCGCAGGAGCCGCAGAGCCCGCGCAACCCTTATGCCCCGAAGCCGAATGACGATGTCATTGACGGCGAAGTAGTTGACGAGAACTAGTTAGTCTTTCTTGATGCACACTTTTCTTAACACCATTGCGTCGATACCGCAGTACATTTTCATGGCGGTATCCCTCTTCGCCCTCTTTGGTGCCGTTCTGGCAGCGATGACGCGGGAGGACGCCTTCCGCGCCGGTGACCGCCAGAACAAGTGGGTATGGGTCGGGCTGCTCGTCGGCTCTGCCCTGTTGATGAACCTGCCGCTGCCCTTTGTCAGCTGGATTGGCGCCATCATCACCGGCGTGTACTGGTTCGATGTGCGCCCGCAGCTCAAGGCCATCATCAACGGCGATTATTCCTACTAATGCTGAACCTGCTTGAGGCCTCCGTGGAGGAGGCGCGAACCCAGTCAGCGGGGCAGCAAAGAGCGCTTGTCTCCCCGCACCACGTGCTTGCCGCCGAGGGCGCAGAGCACGTCATTGCAGTTGCCGGCTATCCCACCGGGCGCCACCACTCCTTGGTGAAGGCGGCAGAAGCGCGGCTGGCCGTGCAATCAGGTGCGGCCGAGGTGTGGGTTGCGGTGGATGCGCTGCTAGGGGATGCCACCTCGCTCCTCTCCGAGCTCGTCACCCTCCGCGAAGCCTGCCCGCTGCCCGTGCGCTTGGGGCTCATTCTTCCTGAGCATCCAGCTCTGCCGGTGGCGGAGTATCTGCGTGCTGCCGAACAGGCAGGTTATCAGTGCCTCATTGAAACGGGCTCCGTCGTTTCAGACGACGAAGCCCTGGATACGCAACTGTCCGTGGAGAGTCTTAATTCTTAATTAGCCGGTGCCTGCTGTGCTGGTGCGGTAGCGGAATCGAGCTCGCTCATCGGAACGTCGTGGCCAATGAGGGTGAGCGTGAGTTCGCCAGCCCCAACATCCACGGATTCGAAGGTCAGCTGCTGGCCCGCGAGCTGTTCCTCCATGCCTTCGGCCAAGGCATTCGAAATCGCGGAGGTGGCCTGCTCGGGCAGGTCGAAGCCGAAGAGCGATGCTTCCTTCGTATCGATGGCGAGCTTGCCGTCGCGAGCTTCCGGCTTGAGCGAGAGCGTGGCCAGGCCAGCGGCAAATTCCACTTCGAGGTCATCCTCGGCATCGTTGGCGGTAATCGCGGTCACCACGAGGTTGCCCAGCGCGTCATAGCCGGACTGCTCAGCAATAGCCTTTTGGAAGCTGGCCAGTAGGAATTGATCCGGGACCGTCGTCGAAGCCCGCAGCGTGCCCGCGACCGGCTCCTGGGACAGCGTCATGTCTTCGACGTGAATATCAGCGGCCGGTTGGCCGGTGATGTTAGTGCCCTCAATCTGTAGCGTGGACGGGGTCTTCATATCCATCTGCGGAATCTTGCCGTTGAGCATGCCAAAGACCATGGGGCTGGCACCAAAGCTTACCTCCGGTTCCTCGGAGGTCTCCACGCCTTGCTCCTTGGCGGACTGGGTGAATTCGCTCTTCATCTGTGAGCCCAAGAACCAGCGTATACCGAGCTCAGCTACCAAGATGATGAGTAGGAGTACTACGAGTACGCCGATGAAAATTTTCCAGGCCGTTGAGGCGGGAGATTTAGAAGAAGCCATGACTACTAGTGTGGCGCACGGGCTTAAAGTTGGCCAACTACGAGTTCCCAATCCACTGTGAGCACGTTATCCCGCAGGCGGCGGTTCACCGGATGGATGGGCACTGTCTGTCGGAGTTCTTTACGCGCCATGCGCCAGCGCACCCGCGGTCCATAAGGAGACCAGCCGGCGGCGTGGTCCCAGGCGGCATCGGCCGCTTGCAGGAGTTCATGGATTGGCTCACCCGGCACGTTGCGGTGGATGAGGATCTTGGGCAGGCGCTCCGCGATATCGCTGGGGCGCTGAACGTCGAAGGGATCCCAGGCGAGGGTCAGCGTGCGTGGACCGGCGGCGCTGAGAAGCACCCAGGCCGCCCTGCGCCCTAGCTCATCGCAGGTTCCCTCCACGAAGAAGCCGCCCGGAGCAAGACGCGAGGTCACCGTGTTCCAGGCTTTCTCTACTTGGTCAACGTCATACTGGCGCAGCACATTGAAGGCGCGCACCAGTTGCGGGCGGTAGCCGGCAAGCTCGAAGCCACCGAGCTCGAAGGTGACGCCATCGCGCGGCGGCAAGACGCGCTCGGGGGAAATCTCTAGGCCCGTTACCCGGGTATTCGGGTTAACGCTGCGCAGCCAGCCGGCCCACTCCACGGTGGTGGTGTGGGAGGCGCCGTAGCCGACGTCGAGAGCCAGCGGCTTACTCGTGGAGCGCAGCAGCGAAGAGATTTCAGGGTGCGCCACCATCCAGCGATCGCAGCGGCGCAGCCGGTTGGGGTTGGTGGTGCCGCGGGTAACAACGCCGAAAGGCCGACCAGCGCTTTCCTGAGCCTTCAGGTTATGCGCGTGATCGGCCATAGCAACAACTGTGGTGTAGGGAGTTGTTTAGAGGTTGTTGGAGATCCACTCTTCGGTGAGCTTGCCCTCGTTGGTGTAGAGCTCTTGCAGAGCCTCAGCGACCTTCGGCTCGATGGCAGCGCCCATCATCGGGATGTTGACGGAAACCTCGGAGACATAGTCCAGAACGGTGGTCTCATCCTGGGACTTGTAGGTGATGTCACCCTTGAAGTCGACCGGGGTGCCCTTGACGTCAGCGGTGAAGGAAACGGACATCTGATCATCGACAACCTCGCCGATGGTCACGGTGCGCTTTTCCTTCAGGTCCTGGGAGACCATGGCACGAACAGCCTCCGGGAGGAGGGAGGTCGGAAGAATCTCGTAGAGCACAGCGGTGTTGCCAGTGAACTCGTGCACGGTACCCGGTTCCGGGGACAGCTTGGCCACGATGAAGTCCCAGTACTCCCGTGTGGTCAGTGCCTTGTGCACCTTATCGATGGGCTGGTTGATGATAACGGTGTTTTCGCTACGGGTTGACATGAGTTACAGACTACCTTGGTAGACGTGCTAGATAAATTCCTGACCCTCGCTGACATTGACGGAGTCACTCTGGATTCCGAGACCACCTTCGCCGATCTCACGACGCTGCGCATCGGTGGTGCACCGCTGGTGACGGTGCGCTGCGCCAGCGCTGAGGCCGCTATCGCTGCGTTGGCCACGCTTGACGAGTCCTCCCAGGACTACCTCGTTGTCGGCGGCGGCTCCAACCTCGTGGTGGCGGAAGGCCAGTTGGATGTCGTGGTGGTCACCCTCGACTTCGAGGACATCGACGTCACCGTGGCCAACGGACTCGTGCGCGCTGATGCGGGCGCGGTGTGGGATGACGTCGTGGCCCTGACCGTGGAGTGCGGTCTGGGCGGCATCGAGTGCCTTTCCGGCATCCCGGGCAATGCGGGTGCCGTACCGGTACAGAACGTCGGCGCCTATGGTGCGGAGACCTCCGACGTCCTCACGCAGGTCTACCTCTACGAGCGCGCTACCCGCACCGCGACGTGGGTACCGGCGGAAGAATTAGAGCTGGCCTACCGTTACTCCAACCTGAAGTTCACTGGCCGCGGCGTGGTGTTGGCTATTGAACTCCAGCTGACCACCGACGGCCTGTCCAAGCCCTTGCGCTTTGGCCAGCTCACTCAGAACCCCGGTGAGCGCCGCCCGGTCACGGAAGTCCGCGAGGAAGTGCTGAAGCTGCGCCGTGGCAAGGGCATGGTGCTCGACCCAGAAGACCACGACACCTGGTCTGCCGGCTCCTTCTTTACCAACCCCATCGTCGAGCCCGAGCTTGCCGATTCCATCCAAGCCACCGTCCGCGCCGCCCGCGGCGACGAGGATGCCGACCGCATGCCCCGACATGCGGTGCTATCCACCGTATCTGGAGAAGATAAGGAAAAACTTTCCGCCGCGTGGCTCATCGAGCGCGCCGGCTTTGCCAAGGGCTACCCAGGTGAAGAGTCGGGTGCGAAGGCAACGCTGTCCACCAAGCACACCCTGGCGCTGACCAACCGCGGTGAGGCCACTGCGGACGATATCGTTGCGTTGGCCCGCGATATCCGCGCCGGGGTGCAGAAGGCCTTCGGCGTGACTCTGGAGCCGGAGCCCATCTGGCTAGGGGTGAGCATTTAAGAAGAAGTGGAGTGGCTGAGCAGCTAGGCCATGACGTTAAGCCACTCATCCTTGGCTGCGAGGAAGTTGCGTGCGGCCTCCTGCGCGCCCTCAAGTGAGTGGTGGGCGCCCCAGCCGCACTGCACCTCGTTGGCGGCGGGAACCTCGGTGGCATTGAGGATGTCATTGAGCGCGCCCTCGACAGCGCGGAGCAGCTCATCCTGCTCCATGCCGTTGGTGATGGCGTAGAAGCCGGTGCGGCAACCCATTGGGGCAAAGCCGATGAGCTTGTCGGTGTAGTTACGCATGAAGTTGGCCATCATGTGCTCGACCGAGTGCAGTGCCTCGGTACCGAGGTGCTCTTTGTTGGGCTGGCAGAAGCGCAGGTCATACTTGATAATCTCGACCCCGCCTCCCAGGTCGGTGCGGTCGGCGACGCGGATATAGGGGGCGTCGACAAGCCGGTGATCGAGTTCGAAGGACTTTACGTTGATTTTGTTCTCGGTATTCTTCTCAGTCATGCCTCCCCAGTGTAACCACGGCTTAGCCTGTGGCCTGAGTGTCCTTCCCCTGAATGCGGGCTGTGCCGCATACGCTGGTCAGATATGAGCGAAGAGGAGACCCGAGGCAACGCTACGTCGGCCGAGGAGCCAGAGACAATCGTGCCGTTTAAGGGCCCGACCATCCTTGAGGTCCAGGGCCACGATGAAGAACACAATCCCCTCGCCAAAGGTAATCGCCTGCGCAAGGAAAGCTGGGGGTTGATCATCCGGCGCACGTGGAATGACTTCTTCCACGATGCCTTCATGGACCGCGCCGCCGGGATGACATACTTCACGCTCATGGCTTTTGCGCCAACAGTGCTGGCCGCCTACTCCATTGCCACGCTCATCTTTTCCTCCCGCCAAGCGGAAGTGGAGCAGCTGACTTCTGAGTTCATTGAGCAGTACGTCCCAGGTTCGCTTTCTGAGCAGGCCCATACAGTAGTCGGCACGATTATCGGCTCCAGCGCGCAGGGCACGTTGGCACTGGTCATCTCCCTGGCCATTTCGTTGTTTTCTGCGTCGGCGTATGTGCGGGCCTTCTCGCGCACGGCTAATACCGTGTACGGCCGGGTGGAGGGCCGGGGCATCATCCGCACGTGGGCGCTGATGTGGGGGTTGACAGCAGTCATTGTGGTGGGCGCGGTCATCGTGCTCTTTGCCAACTTGCTGCGTGATGCAGTTCTTAATGAGGGGCTGATTCCGCTTGCACGCAACGTAGGACTAGAAGATGCCGCCACGTACCTGGTGCGAATCTTCCTCCCAGTGTGGAACTGGCTGCGCTTCCCAGTCACCGTGGTTGTGGTGCTCACGCTCATCGCGGTGCTCTATCACTTCGGCCCCAACGTGCGTCCCGGGCGCTTTAGGTGGATAACCTCCGGTTCCGTGGTGGCGCTCGTGGGTACGGTCGCGTCTTGGGGTTTGGTAGGCCTCTACCTGAAGTACCTCGCTGCGGCCAGCGCTTATGGTGCGTTGAGCACGGTCATGGCGGTCTTCGTGGCCACGTGGTTGATGAACACTGTGCTGATCGTCGGCATCAAGATTGATGCTGAGGTGTTGCGTGCCAAGGAACTGCAACTGGGAATGCACTCCGAGCGCTTTATCCAAGCCCCGCCGCGTGCCGATAGCTCCTCCCAAGCCCAGGCCCGCGCCCAGGAGAGCTTGGAGCAGAGAGCGCGTGAGATTTCAGATAATGCGCGGCGGGAACAGCCTGAATAGTGAGAGCGCTACTTCAATAGTTAGGGGCCGGGCCCCGCCTATGCGTGATCGAAATGTTCCGTCGAGGAGCTCGTCAACGTGTTATCCCACGAGGACCCTACTCAAACAGCACAAACAAGCCGAAGGTAAGTGCGATCTGAATGATGAAGCCGAGGACCGCCCCGACCGCCGCGGTGCAGAGCGCGACGATGGGCCAGAAGTTCCTCTGGTCTTTCATGAACAAACCCGTAAAGCCCAAGATGATGGCGGAGACCATGACAAGTCCGTCGATGAGGAACGTGAAGGGTAGGCAGGTGAACACGAATCCGAGCAGCGCCAAGCTGAAGGCGATGATCCCCAGAACATCGGATTGTGGCTGCTGCGGTTGAGGCGGTTGCTGCGGAACACCGTACTGGTGCGGCCACTGTGGACCGGGGCTTGGGGGTGGAGCGTGCGGCGGATACGGAGGTTGGGTCATGAGTAGCTTCTTTCAAGAGAGCGTCCGATGAGTCCCGATAATAATCGCCGCATGGCTACTGGACCTGGGGAAAGCAGCTAGCCGGGGAACGCTCCTAGACGCCAAAACCTTGCCCCCGCGTTGCCGCGTGGATCGGCGCTAAGTTTGGCAGATAGGGCACCTGTGAAGTCGAGGGAGTGCGTACCTTCCACGTTGCGTGCCCGGCACGCTGTCACTGCGTAGATTCTTCAGTTACCCGGCGGTGGCCCGCAGCCTTGTCTTGCCCGCGCTTATTAATCAGTGCCGAGATAAGGAACCCAAACCCCATAACCGTTGTGGCCCTGGTTGACCACTCGTAATCAGCGAAGAGCCAGCCGGCAAGGGAAACGACGCTGAGCACGCCGACTGCTGTGATGAGGAACTTCTCAATATCCATGTTTCACCCCTGGTTCGTGGAAGTCTCGCAATTAGGTAAACGGTGCCTTATGGGAAAACTATCACGAAGTGATATATGCGCAGGCAGAAAGAAGCCGAGGAGGCCCGCTTCTGAGCGGACGTCCTAGGCTTGCTGCTAGGGCTTGTTGTTAGGGGGGTGAGCAGTAAAGAAAAGCGCAATGCCGGGGTACTATAAACTTCTTCCATCCCCTGTTCTCTCAAGGAGATTTCGCATGAAAAAGCGAGCACTCGTCGCTGCTCTATGCTGCCTCTCTACCGCCTCGGCAACAGCTGTTGCTGCCCCGGTCGCTACGGCTCAGACCGCCACCGCGAAGAAGACCATGGCTGACCAATTCCAGCCCGCCTTTCCCGAGTGGAGCAGAATGGACAAACTCACAGAAAGAATTTCCGTTAAAGGGGTACCCTACGGGACGAAATTGACTGCCCTTAATCCGGGCGTGTCTGGCGGGGGTAATGAGGAAGGTGAGCTCTCCGTCATAGTGTTTGAGAACGGGGAAGTCTGGCTCTGGCTATTCTCGGAATCTGATCGCTACGGAAAGACAGTGTCAACAACTGTTGATCTCGCTGTCGAATACCCTGATGGATCGACTGAGGTAGTAACGCATACTTTCACTGTTCATCCTGCGGAAAAGCTCCAGCACAATCCGACTATTGACAAAGGTGTTATTGAAGTCGGCATGACTACTACCGTAAAAGTTTTGGATATTCCTTCCACAGCTTCGGTGACCCTCTTGAAAGTGCCGCAAGATTGGAATGTAAAGCAGGAAGGAAATACGTTTACCGTTATTCCTCCGGTCGAGGGAAACGGGGAGTTTGTCTACAAGGTAGCTTTCTCAGACGGAACCTCTAAGGTCATCACCAATAGTGTCCAGGCTAGGAAGGTTGTGCCCAAACCAACCACTCCGAAGGAAACGGGAAATCCCCAACTACCTGGGGTAGATACCGGAACGGATGCAGCTGACGATAAGCAGTCTACCCCTGCTTTTAGTGGTGGTTCTTCCACCGCTGGGATTATTGCCGGTGTTATCGGCGTAGTACTCACTATTGCACTGTCCATTGGTGGCGCTGCCTTCGCGGGTCTTATCCCTGGCCTCAAACTCCCCTTCTAAAAAGAACAAATAAGGGCGCCCCACAGGTGGGAGCGCCCTTTCTCTTTATTCGGTGAACGTCGCCCAGACGGAGAAAGTGCAGGTAAAACCACACGCTAGCGAGACCTCACGAGCGCACAAAAGGCGATACACGGCTACACAGCTTTCCGATTGCAGTAGGAAATGGGTCTACGGGCTTAGTGTGGGAGTATTGCGAAACCTCCGCGCGCGCATTAGCCTAAAATACGACAGCACGGTTCGTCCCTGAATTGTGGCTGCACAATAAAAAGGGCCCCAACCGAGTACCAGTCGGTTGAGACCCTCGGGCCTTAAAGACCCACGTGAAGCATAACTGCAATGAGCTTCACTGTTACGGTCGCAAGTGTTATGACCTTGATTGCCACATCGAGCCGGATAAGCTTCGTGGCGTCAAGGTCTTTTCTTTTGCGACCGGGTGTATCCAATGAGTGCTTACCCATGGCTTAAGGGACATTTCGTGTGGATTTGCGGCGTGTCGCACTAAGGGACATTTCGTGTGGATTTAGGAGCGTCCGGCCCAGCCTTTTCTTATGCCTAAGCTGGGGTTCCATTCGTTGTCGATGTGGGTATCGAATGCGGCAGGTCGCCCGTCTGGGTGGCCGCGGCGTTTACGTTCTTCTTGTGCCCAGGCTGCGCGTGCGGCTTTTTCTCCTTGGCGTCCGAAGTCTTGTTGCTTGGCTAACTCCAGCGGCGCTACCGGGTCTTCGGTGTGGGTGTAGAGCCACCAGTCCATGGTGATGCGCTGGTGCTCATCGAACATGCCACGATGGTTTCC
>NZ_JASOLS010000170.1:0-271 GCF_030215295.1 Corynebacterium sp. UMB6689
GTGAGGCGCACCCGAGCGCGTCGCGCTGGGGGTGCCCTCGTGCTCTCCCTCCTCATCGGCGCTCCTTCGCTGCTCCTCGGCGCATGTGCCCCCGTCCTCGCGGACGACGGAGTCTCTGCCGAGGAGCCTCCCGGCGCACGATCAGAGTCCGCTGCACCTGGCAGTGCTGATGTGGCCGATGACGGGTCGCAGCCTCGGATCGTTGCGACGACGCCGATCATCGCCGACCTCGTGCGCGCGGTCGCCCCGCGAGCGCGCATCGCGACGCTCG
>NZ_JASOLS010000171.1:0-271 GCF_030215295.1 Corynebacterium sp. UMB6689
GCAGCGACGTGAGGGCCGATTCCGTCAGCGGAGATTCCCCGAGCGATTCCGCCATCGCGCGCATCGCCGCGATATCACCGTCCGTGAAAACACATTCGCTATCTTCATCCACGATGGTGGGGAAACCGAGGGCCAGCCAAAAACGCCGCACCCCTTCCGTATCCATATTGGTCAGCTACGCCGCCTGACGCAGGGTGTAGCGCGGCAGCCCACCCTCGAGGTGTTCCATATAGGCGGAGAAAGCGGTGCCTTCCGTTTCCGCAGGCTGCGG
>NZ_JASOLS010000172.1:0-269 GCF_030215295.1 Corynebacterium sp. UMB6689
CCCCTGCTCAGCAGACCAATAAACGATATCGTGATAAAGTAGGTCCCCATTACAAAAAATGCGCGCACTACTTGTTTTTGAAGAATTATTCTTAGGATTTAAGCTAAACTCCCAGCTTTGGCCATCCTTAGAATGCTTTAATTCTTGATAAAGAAATGCTCCTGAAATGACAATTAGTAGGGCAAAGAAAACACCTAAAAGCGCTTTTAACAGTCCTTTGATATTCATCATCTACCTCCTCTATTTTATACTTGACGTTTCACTTTTAA
>NZ_JASOLS010000173.1:0-269 GCF_030215295.1 Corynebacterium sp. UMB6689
GCTGGGCTTTCTTGTAAAGCCACTTTCACTTGTAATTGTTGACCAATTAAGATTAAGTCCCCTTGTAAGCCGTTCAAGTCACGAATGGCTTGAGCAGTGGTGTTAAACTCAGCAGCAATCTTGTTTAAAGTGTCTCCAGCGACAACAGTATAAACGCCATTAGCATCTACTGCTTGGCTAGTAGTGGTTTTTGCTGCTGGTGCTGGTTTTTCAGCTTTAACTTCTTTGTTTCCTTTAACTTCTTTTTTATTAGAAGCTTGAGGTGTTTC
>NZ_JASOLS010000174.1:0-269 GCF_030215295.1 Corynebacterium sp. UMB6689
GAATAGGAAGCCGGTTCAATAAAGTCAGCTTCCGGATTGTCACTAATGGCGTAATTTTGGGGGATAAAGCAAGCCACGGTATTGCCGTATTGGAGCTGGGTCGTGGCCTTATTTCCGCCATAGATCTCGACTTCCTCACCATTGTTATAGAGGGCTCCTTGGGGGATCAAGACGCACCAGTCTAAATGATTTTGCAGGTCAGTTAGGAGACGAGAGGTTTCTTGAAACCGGTCTGCATTACTTTCTGCTCCTAGAGTAACCAGGATGAC
>NZ_JASOLS010000175.1:0-268 GCF_030215295.1 Corynebacterium sp. UMB6689
TTACTCCATTAGCTTTAGGCCCAACCGATTTACCTATAAAGAAAACCACTGTCACTAAGGTAATTAAATAAGGTAATATTTGCAACCAAAGGTCTGGAATTCCTGATAATCCCGGAATATAGTTACTTGCATAGCCTAAAGCTTGGGCAAGTCCAAAAAACACCGCTGAGAGAGTCGCACCAATCGGATGCCAATGTCCAAAAATCATGGCTGCTAAAGCCATATAACCTTGACCAGAAATGGTCGTCACAGCAAACTCATTAGCAAT
>NZ_JASOLS010000176.1:0-268 GCF_030215295.1 Corynebacterium sp. UMB6689
GGCGGAATCTGACCAAGTGGAAGGGGAGAACTAGGGATGGTGTCGAGTAAAAACCGCCGCAGTCAACAAGCCTTAAAGGGAGCCAGCTTGTTGACCCTGGCCGGCATTATCGCTAAGATCCTCAGTGCGGTTTACCGGGTTCCCTTTCAAAACTTAGTGGGCGACACGGGTTTCTATGTCTACCAGCAAGTCTACCCCATTTATGGGATTGGAATGACCTTTGCCCTGAGCGGCTTACCTAATTACGTGGGCAAACAAATTAGCTGGC
>NZ_JASOLS010000177.1:0-268 GCF_030215295.1 Corynebacterium sp. UMB6689
TCGTCCAGGCCACCCATGCGGCGCTGGCCGGGAGGAACTAGGCGTGATGTGAAGGTTCCAGCCCGATCTCTGGGCTGGTCTATCCTTACCGGTCCTACCTGGGTTTGAAGTGTTTTAGGTGACGTGCCGTTACGTGAATTCCCGCTACCATGCCCGGCCCGGTCATGTTTTTCATACCCGAGATGATCCGTTAGTTCGGCTTGCATGCCTCTCTCAAGGACGGCCTTGATTAACTCTGGTAGAAACCCGTCTTCACCAGTCAAACCGA
>NZ_JASOLS010000178.1:0-268 GCF_030215295.1 Corynebacterium sp. UMB6689
TTTATAGCTAAAACTGAGTCCTTACTCAATTAGAATAATTTTTTCGCTAAAATTTATTTGTGTTTTCAAAAAATCTTCCATTTCTGGTAACCATTTGCTTATAATTAGAGTTAGTAGTTTTTTACTACTTTCTCTTAGATTGATTGGGCACTCCCTACCGATCAGCCCAATCTCTCTTCCTCATGCCAACAAAGACATAGAGACCGTATGAGGATATAGGCACGGAATTTCTCCGTGCTTTTTTTCAAGGTAATAACTAAATTGGGGT
>NZ_JASOLS010000179.1:0-268 GCF_030215295.1 Corynebacterium sp. UMB6689
GGGGGCGTGCGAAACAAGCAAAATCACGCCAAAATGTTTTTTGGGCGGGGCTTCGAGGAGAGAGGGCGCGGCCGGAAAGGAACAAAAACAGCCGCAGACTTCCTCTCTAGAATCCACCAGTTCGGACATTATCGTATCCCCAGCACGCTAGTCCGAGTGGTGGAAGAACATAAAAAATGGGGTGCCATCACGTCCGCTTCGCGGTTCGGTGGCAACCCTATAGAACAAGTGTTCGACACTTTCGCCGTCTTGTCAAACCGGTTTCAGG
>NZ_JASOLS010000017.1:0-56924 GCF_030215295.1 Corynebacterium sp. UMB6689
AGGTTTCGATATCCCCCATGAGCACAGAGACTAAAACAGCACTAGCAACCCCGCAACCGGAGGAAGAAAATTCCTGGATAGAGGGGTGCGTCACGGGTAACGGGAGGAAGGTTGGCCACAGGCGTGGCTAACGCTGACAAACGGTAGGGAACGGGATTGGCTGGGTGAATGGTGGCTGCGGACAGGGATTGGCTGGGTGAACGGTGGCGGCGGACAGGGGGAGGAGGAACTGGAGCACAAGCCCCTCAGGTGAGGGGCTTGATGCGTATGCTCTGGGGACTAGCCGCGGTCGACGGCGCGGTTGCGCAGAGCGCGGGCGAGGCGGTCGCGCTGCTCGGTGACTGCGCGGCGCAAGCCGCCGGCCAAGTCGCGGGAGAGGAACTCGTCGGCGCGGTCGAGGGTCTCCTGGCTGACATCCCAGCGCGGGAACAACCCGGTTACCGTGGTCAGGGCAATCTCGTTGGATTGCGCGGACCAGATCTTTTCCGCCACGTCAAAGAACTCAGCGCTCGGCAGGAGCTCGTCGGAGCCTACGAACGCCAGGCCCGCTAGCTTGGATTCCAAGTCGCGGTTGCCCAGTTCACCGGCGACAATCTCGTCCCACACCGCGCGCTTGTTGTCCTCGGTATTAACCGCAGCCAACGCCTTAAGCGAGGCCTGGTAGCCCGTCGCGGTGTTATCGCGCTTGAGTTCCTCAGCCACCGCCGTCAGGGCGGCGCCGGCGGCTTCGGGCCCGGTGACGTCGGCAAGCGAGCCATCAGCAATGAGCGCGGTGAGCGCCTTCCAGCGCAGGCCCGCATCCGAGGAGGTCTCAAGAAGGTCCTGGAAGAAGGTGCGGGAGGCGTCGTGAAGCTTGATGCCGGCCAGCGCCTGGGTGAAGACGATGGAGCGCTCGGCGTCGTCGGAGCGGGCGCCGGCCAGGAGGGCGTCGGCAAGCTGCGTGTCCTCCTTAGCCCACTCCGGGTCGGCATAGGTGGACTGGGCCAAAGCGGCCTGGGCGAGGATGCGCTCGAGCACGGCGAGCTCAGTCTCCGCCGCCGCACCGCGGGCGACGAGCGCGACGAAATCGCGGGCGCGCATGGTACCTGCACGGGTCATCTCCCACGCGGTGGACCAGCACAGGGTGCGGGCCATGGGGTCCTCGAATTTGTCGACATTCTCCAGCAGGAACTGCAAAGAACCCGCATCCAGATCGATGAGGCAGTAGGTCAGGTCATCGTCGTTGGGAAGGACGAAGGGGACGTCGGAAAGCGCGCGGCCCACAAGCTCCGGAATCTCAGTGGAGGAGCCGTCGATATCCATCTCGATGCGCTCGGTGCGCACCACCTTCTCACCCTGCAAGGCATAGACGCCGACAGCGACGCGGTGCGTGCGCAGGGTATCACCACGCTGGGTGAGGTAGGCCTGCGTGATGATGCCGGACTCGTCCGTACCCAACGCCACGCCCAGCGTGTTTACGCCCGTGGTCTTGAGCCACTGCTGTGCCCAGAAGGACAGGTCACGCCCTGAGGCCTCCTCCAAGTGGCGCAGCAGATCCCCGAAGGTGGCGTTCGACCACTGGTGTTCCTGGAAATGGCGGCGCACGCCGGCGAAGAAGTTCTCACGGCCCACATAGGCCTGCAGCTGCTTGAGCACCGACGCCCCCTTGGCGTAGGTGATGCCGTCGAAGTTCTGCTCCACGGTCTCAATGTCAGAAGCATCCGTGGAAATCGGGTGCGTCGTGGGCAGCTGATCCTGCTGGTAGGCCCAGGCCTTCTCCACGTTGGCAAAGGTCACCCATGCGGTATCGTATTGGGTCTCCTCCGCCTGGGAAATCGCCGCTGACCAGGTAGCAAAAGATTCGTTGAGCCACAGGTCATCCCACCACTGCATGGTCACCAGGTCACCGAACCACATGTGCGCCAGCTCGTGCAGGATGGTGTCCGCGCGGCGCTCGTACTTGTAGTGCGAGGCCTGAGACGTAAAGACGTACTCGTCACGGATGGTCACGCAGCCGGCGTTCTCCATCGCACCGGCGTTAAACTCCGGCACGAAGATTTGGTCATATTTGCCAAAGGGGTAGGCAAAGCCGAAGTTGCGGTGATAGAAATCAAAGCCCTGCTTAGTCTCGGTGAAGAGGCGCTCCGCGTCGAGTGAATCCAGCAGTGACGGGCGGCAGTAAATCCCCAGCGGCACCTCAACGGTTTGTGCCGGCGAGCCCTCGGAATGCTCCGCCAAAGTGCCGGTCCACGTATCCGTCACACCAACGTACGGGCCCGCGCACAGCGCAATCAGGTAGGTCGACAGCGGGTAGTCCACCGCAGCGCGCACGGTATTGCCCGAACGCGTGATGGGGGAGTTGGTAATGACCGCCCAGTGCTCTGGGACCTCAAAAGTCAGCGAGTACGTAGCCTTCAAGTCCGGCTGGTCAAAGCAGGCGAAGACACGCTTGGCGTCGGCAGTCTCGAACTGTGTGTAGAGGTAGGCCTCACCATCCACCGGGTCAACGAAGCAGTGCAGACCTTCACCGGTGCGGGAGTAGCGAATCTTCGCCACGACCTTGAGCTCATACTCCGCCACCTGCAAACCCGAGAGTGGGATGCCGTACGTCGGGTCATAAGCGCTGGTGGGCAACGGCGCACCATTGAGGCGGACCTCGAGAAGCTCGTCACCGCGCAAATCAATGAACGTCGAACCAGCTTCCTTCACCCGGAATTTCACCACCGTGGTGGAGGTGAAGAACTCTTCCCCGGTGAGGTCGAGGGCGACGTCGTAGTGGCTTACCTCCACCATGTCGGAACGCTGCTGGGCTTCCTCGCGGGTGAGGTTAATCGAGGTCATGTACTGTCTCTCCTCTTTCTCGGTACCTTTAGTCTCTGCACCAGCGTAGTCACACGCCTAGGGTGGGGTGCCATAGACCGCACAAGCAAAGGAGAATTATTGTGGCTCAACAAGTGACGTTCTGGTTCGACTGCTCATGCCCCTTCGCGTGGTTGACCTCGCGTTGGATTAAGGAAGTGGAGAAGGTCCGCGATATTGAGGTCACCTTCCAGCCGATGTCCCTGTCCGTGCTCAACAAGGGCCGCGACCTGGATCCGGAGTACATGAAGATGATGGAGGCCAACTGGGGCCCTGCCCGCGTAGCGGCCAAGATTGCCGTGGAAGCCCCGGACAAGGTCGATGCCTTCTACACCGCCATGGGCACCCGCATCCACACGGAGGGCCAGGGCGGTAAGAAGGGTTACGGTGCCTACGATGACATCATTAAGCAGGCGCTTGACGACGCCTCCCTCCCCGCCGACTTCGCCTCCGTGGCCAACACCGAAGAGATGGATGACAAGCTCATCGAGTTCCACAACTGCGGCATCTCCGAAGTTGGCGACGAGGTCGGTACCCCAGTGGTGAAGTTCGGCGATACCGCCTTCTTCGGCCCAGTCATCACGCGCGTTCCCACCGGCGAGGAAGCCGGCGAGCTTTTCGACGCCTCCGTGCGCCTCGCCCAGTTCCCCTACTTCTTCGAGCTCAAGCGCTCCCGCACGGAAGCCCCGCAGGTTTAGCGAGTTCGATTCTGCGTCGCTGCGACGACGACGCAGATGAGGACCACCGGGCTAAGCGCGAAGGCGGGCAGCCCGGCAATGTTGATGATTGGGAGGGAGGCTTGCGCTCGAAATTCCTCCCACGCGGCGACTACCCACGTAGCCCATGAAGCGCCTGCGAGGAGAGCAAGCACACCGGCGGTGATCCCAGCTGCACGGTGTGGCTTCTGTGCTATCCACCAAGCGCCCACCCCGAGGTGAGCCACGGTCATCACGATCGCCATGACCAGGGGCCGGAGGAAGCCGCGTTCCGTGAAGAAACCTGCGGCGAACAAACCGGCGCCGATGAGAAAAGCTACGAGGTATAGGGCGGCGACGCGTCTGGTCATGGGTATGCCAACCTCCTCTTGTGCGTGAGTGGCCCCAAGCGTAGCAAGCGCACGCTATTAATGGCAGGGCTCAGCGGGGAGTCGTGCTGCCCGCTAAGATGTGGGCCATGCGCGTTTATTTAGGAGCAGACCACGCAGGGTTCGAGACGAAGAACGTCATCGCTGAACACCTGGAGAAGCAGGGCCACGACGTCATTGACTGCGGTGCCCACGAGTACGACGCCGAGGATGATTACCCGGCATTTTGCATCGAGGCCGCGCTGCGGACCGTCAACGATCCGGGCTCACTCGGCATCGTGTTGGGCGGTTCCGGCAACGGTGAGCAGATTGCCGCGAATAAGGTGAAGGGCGCGCGCTGCGCCCTGGCGTGGTCCCCCGAGACCGCCCGCTTGGCTCGTGAGCACAACAATGCCCAGCTCATCGGCATCGGTGGCCGCATGCACTCCGAGGAGGAGGCACTCGCCATCGTGGATGCCTTCCTTGATCAGGAATGGTCCCGTGCTGAGCGCCACCAGCGTCGCATCGACATTCTTGCCGAGTACGAGCGCACCAACATTCCGCCGGAGCTTCCGGAGGCTTAGTTCATTTCCTTGGGGTGAGTGCCGCCACGGCCCTCTTCCCCAAGGTCAAGATCAGTAATCGCAGCCATCTCGGAATCATCCAGCTCGAAACCGAAGACATCGAAGTTCTGCGCGATGCGCTCCGGGTTTTCGGACTTCGGGAACACGATGACGCCATTTTGTAGGTGCCAGCGGATGATCACCTGAGCGGGGGAAACGCCATATTTCTCGGCGGGCTCGGTGATTTCCGGCTGCTCGAAGAGATCCGTCTTACCCTGACCTAGTGGACCCCAGGCCTCGATGTGCACCTGGTGGGCGCGGAAGGCATCGAGCTCGCGCCAGCGCTGCAGGTAAGGGTGCAGCTCTACCTGGTTGACCACGGGGGTTTCATCAGTCTGGGTTTCCAGCTGGTCCAGGTGCTCCAGTTCGAAGTTAGAAACACCAATGGACTTGGCCTTGCCGGCCTTTTTCAGCTCGATGAGCTGCCTCCAGGCTTCGACATAAGTGCCATTATCCGGGCAGGGCCAGTGGATGAGGTAGAGGTCCACGTAATCGAGGCCCAGCTTTTCCAAGGACTCGTCGAGAGCAGCGGCCGCGTCAGTCTGGCGGTCATTCCACAGCTTCGTGGTGATAAATAGTTCTTCGCGCGGAATGCCGGACTTGGCGATAGCGCGGCCCACGCCTTCCTCGTTGCCGTAGATAGCAGCGGTGTCAATGTGGCGATAGCCCACCTTGAGGGCTTCGAGGACCAGCTCCTCGGTTTTATTGGGGTCAACCTTAAAGACGCCGTAGCCGAGCTGGGGGATGGTGTTGCCGTCGTTGAGTTCAATATTCGGTACTGTCATGCGGCCCACTCTACGCAGAGCTTGGTCACCCGCGCAGAAAAGGAAAGTTATGGCCTACGCGAATCACCGGAGTGCCCCGAGTGTGGAGTAGCGCCACAGAATCAAAAACGACTAAAGCCGCACCGGCTAGCTAAAATAGGTGCTCAGTGCAGCTTTTGTGGAGGGAATGACGGGAATCGAACCCGCGTCTTCAGCTTGGAAGGCTGAGGTATTAGCCACTATACGACATTCCCACAACCGACGATCTCCAGCTTTCAAAGCCTCGACTTTGAAAGCCATTGATTCGGCGTGCGCACTACTTTAGCGCATACGGGCGCTGAAAAGAAAATGGGAACTAGAAAGGGGTAAAGGACGTTATTTTGGATAGGTACATAATCCCAACAACACACAATTCGACTCTTTAGTGAAAGTGGTGCTTTCGTGAGCTCGTTATTGCTCCTTATCCTCATCGTCGGCGGCGGCGCCTGGTTCCTTTCTTCGCGCAACGGGAAGAAACAGCAAGAGCTGCGAGAATCCCAACGTTTTGAGGATGCGATGGCGGATGCGCGCCGCTGGACTGAGCGTTTGGGTGGCCAGGTGATGAACTTGAGCGGTACGGATACCGCCTCCCAGCAGGCTATGGCGGATGCCTCTGAGCGTTTTACCGCGGCCAATTCGGCAATTTCCCGCGCCACAACCGTCAAGCAAGCGCACCTAGCGCGCGAGTCCGCACTGGAGGGGCTCTATTATGTGGCGGCCGCGCGTGAGATTATGGGCATGGATCCGGGCCCGGAGCTGCCACCGCTGGAGGGCCAGCGCCAGGCCGGCAAGGTGACGGAGACCCGCACGGTGGAGGCTAACGGGGAGACGCTGACGGCGTCGCCAAGCGCATCTGCAGAAACCCCCAACTACTACCCGGGTGGTGTCGTGGCTGGACGCCCGGTCCCGGCCGGTTGGTACTCGCGTCCGTGGTGGGCTGATGCGCTGACCACCGGTGTGTGGATGGTGGGCTACTCCATGATGTTCAATGCGATGTTCGCGGGTATGTCCGGCGTTGGCTACTCCGCCGCAGCCGCAGAAAACGGTGACTGGGGCGGAGACACGGGCGGCGCCGACGGCATGGACCCCGGTGCCATGGATGGTGCCGGTGACGCCGGGGGAGGCGAGGAGGGCGGCTTTTTCGACGGCCTGTTTGGTGGCGACGGGGGCGATGGCGGAATGTTTGATTTCGACTTCGACTTCTAGCGCTAAAGCTGCCCCTGACGTGGGGAAACAAAGTTTAATTGGGGCCGGTGTTGGGATAGTCAAGCAGCTATCGGTACACTAGCCCCAGTATGAAGCGCAGCTGCGTGCGGAACTTCCGGGCGCAGAGGCTTTCCATACGGGGCGTGGCGCAGCTTGGTAGCGCACCTGCTTTGGGAGCAGGGGGTCGCAGGTTCAAATCCTGTCGCCCCGACGTATGGGGGCCTGGACACTCATCCAGGCCCCCTAATTTCATCTTTGAACGATCACAATCAGGAGAGTTTCTCGTGAAGACCACCGTAGACAAGCTGAGCGATACCCGCGTCAAGCTCACCGTCAACGTTCCGTTTGCTGAGCTGGACAAGGAAATCGATCAGGCCTACGCGGCGATCGCGCAGCAGGTTTCCATCCCGGGTTTCCGTAAGGGCAAGGCTCCGCGCCAGCTTATCGACGCCCGCTTTGGTCGTGGCCCCATCCTCGAGCAGGTCGTCAACGACATGCTGCCGTCCCGCTACGAGCAGGCCGTTGAAGAAAACGATCTCAAGGTTATTGGTCAGCCGGAGATTGACATTGCCAAGCTGGAGGACAACGACTTCGTCGAGTTCACCGCTGAGGTAGACGTTCGTCCCGAGTTTGAGGTGCCGGACTTCTCCAAGATTTCCGTCAAGGTGCCGGCGCTGGAGACTTCCGAAGAGGACGTCGACAAGGCGCTCGAGGACCTGGCTTCCCGCTTCGGTGAGCTCAAGGACACCAAGCGCAAGATGAAGACCGGTGATTTCGCTATCGTCGACATCACCACCGAAGTTGATGGCACCAAGCTAGATGAGGCTTCCCACGAGGGTATGACCTACCGCATCGGTGACGACAACCTGATTAAGGGTCTCGATACCGCACTGCGTGGCATGAAGACCGATGAGGACAACGAGTTCACCACCACCATCCAGTCCGGTGAGCACGAGGGCGAAGAGGCCACCGTGAAGGTCCACGTCCAGCAGACTAAGGAGCGCAAGCTGCCGGATCTCGACGACGAGTTCGCGCAGATGGCCTCCGAGTTCGACACCATCGACGAGCTGCGAGAGGACACCAAGTCCCGCGTCGAAGAGTCCAAGAAGTCCGAGCAGGCTGCTGCCATCCGCGATGAGGTCCTGAAGGCCGCTCTGGCAGAGGTTTCCTTCGAGCTGCCGTCCTCCATCGTTGATGAGCAGGTTCACGCTCAGCTGCACCAGGTCATGGGCCAGCTGGCTCACGACGAGAAGGCTCTGGCCCAGCTGCTTGAGGCACAGGGCACGACCCGCGAGGAGTTCGACGCTGATGCTCGCAAGTCCGCTGAGGAATCCGTCCGCACCCAGCTCTTCCTCGACGCCCTGGCTGAGATCGAGGAGCCGGAGGTGTCCCAGCAGGAGCTGACCGACCACATCCTGTTCACCGCGCAGTCTTACGGCATGGACCCGAACCAGTTCATCCAGCAGCTGCAGTCCAGCAACCAGCTGGGTAACCTGTTCTCTGACGTTCGCCGTGGCAAGGCCCTGGCAATGGCCATCTGCCGTGCCGAGGTCACCGATGAAGAGGGCAACAAGGTTGACGTTGACCAGTACTTCGGTGAAATCGAAGAAGCGGACGCTGCTGAAGCTTCCGAGGAGAAGTAATCTCCCGCTTGTAACGCGCTGCTGCCACATGTGTGGTGGCGAGCGCGCATGAAACCCCGGATTCAGGTAACTCAAGGATGAGCCTGAATCCGGGGTTTGTGTCATTGTGAACGCCCTCTAGGAGTCTTTGAGTACTTCGTAGAGGGCGCGATGGGTGTTGGCTGGGGATACCGCTAGCCGTTCGTGGCTCTAAAGGCCTCGTCGGTCAACTGCAGGAAGCGCATAACGTAATCCTTGACAAAGTCTGCGGTGCGTTGATTGAGATGTCCGGACTCTTCGAAAAGGGTGGGGGATTGGCCCAGAAATACTTCGGGCTGACCAGGGAGCGGCATATCGAAGTAGGACAGGGCGAGGCGAAGGTTCTTCTGTGAACTGTAGCCGCCCATGCGGCCTACAGAGTGGCTAATGATACCTGCGGGAAGGTTCTTCCACGCCACATCTGAGTTGGGCTTAGAGCCGATGTCCACTGCGTTCTTGAGGCAGGCAGGGATAGTGCGGTTGTTCTCTGGCGTAATGAAGAGGATCCCGCTCGAGTTCTTGATGGTCTCGCGAAAGGTGGTGTACTCAGCCGGAGTGGGCTTGTCCGTGACGGCGGGGTCATCGTAGTCGAAGTCATAGAGCGGCAAGTCACGGATTTCCACGATGTTTGCCTCGTAGTCTTCAGGGATCATCGTGAGCACCTCGTGTGCAATCTTGCGTGCAAATGACTCTCGGCGCAGGCTGCCGACGATAACGCTGATACGTGGGGTGGTCATGGTAAACCTTCTTTCTTAGTTGGGTGTAGGGAGACGTGGTCAAGGGAGAAAAGGCTTGCAGCCAAAGGCCGGTGGTGGGCCGGCAGCGTGGGCGGCGGTGAGGAAGCCATCTACTTTGTCTCCTTCTTCATGGCGGAAGTACAGTTCGATGAGCCCTAGAAGACCCCCGAGGACGGCCTCTCGTGCGGCGGATGTATTCAACAGCCGCATGGCTGCGGGTTGGTTTCCTTCGCGGATGGCTTCAAACAGCGCGATGGTCTCAAGCCAGCTTCCTTGGTCCGGTCGCGGAAAAGGTTTAGAAATCCCAGTCATCATCACTCGTTTCTTCAGCAGTACCAATGACATAGGAGGAACCAGATCCGGAGAAGAAGTCATGGTTCTCATCTGCTCCGGGGGCTAGGGCCGCGAGGATTTCTGGGTTCACTTCCGTTTCTTCGGGCGGGAAATAGTCCGGGTAGCCCAAATTCATGAGTGCCTTATTGGCGTTATAGCGAACGAACACGGCTACATCATCCATGAGTCCCAAAGGCTCATATAGCTCGCCGGAATAGTCCAGCTCTAGTGCATAAAGCTCTTCGAGCAAAGAAATGGTGAAATCATGCATTTCCTTCTGCCGTAGCGGGGTCGTGGATTCCAAACCGCGCTGATACTTGTAGCCCGAGTAGTAGCCGTGCACTGCCTTGTCACGCAGAATGAGGCGAATCATGTCTGCCGTATTTGTCAGGGTGGCGTGGACAGAAAAGTGCAAGGGAAGATAGAAACCCGCGTAGAGAAGCAATGAGGAAAGGAGCGTCGATGACACCTTGCGTTTGAGTGGATCCGGCCCAAAATAGTGCGCGAGCACTTTCTTGGCGCGTGCCTGGAGAAGGTCGTTATTCACCGCCCAGCGGTATGCTTCATCAATTTCCTTTGTACTGCTCAGGGTAGAAAACACTGAAGAGTATGAACGGGCATGGACTGACTGCATGAAGGCGATGTTGGTATACACGGCCTCCTCGTGTTCGGTGCGGGCATCTTGAATCTGACAGATTTCTCCCACAGTGGCCTGGACAGTATCCAGGGTGGTGAGTCCCGTGAACACCCGCATGGTGAGGTTGCGTTCCTCGGGCGTCATCTTCTGCCACGCCGGGAGATCATTAGAAAGCGGGACCTTCTCTGGCAACCAAAAATTGGCGGTGAGACGGTTCCACACTTCAAGATCCTTGTCATCGCTCACCCGGTTCCAATTGATGGCGCGGATGCGGGCTGAAGGATCATGCCGGTAGCTCGGCGGGGTAACTGAAATGCTGGTTAGTTCAGCACTGTTCGATGTTGAAGACATAGCTTCCTTCTTTCTGAGTGAATGGTTGTAGACAAGGGGAGGACCGTGCTCCTACAAAGCACAGGAGACGCAGCCTTCGACCTCGGTTCCTTGGAGCGCGGATTGGCGTAAACGGATGTAGTAGAGGGTCTTGATTCCGGCTTTCCAGGCATAGATTTGTGCCTTGTTGATGTCTCGCGTGGTCGTATCAGCGGTAAAGAACAAGGTCAGGGAAAGTCCTTGGTCCACGTGTTGGGTGGCCATGGCGTAGGTGTCGATGATTTTTTTGTATCCCACGGCGTAGGAGTCATCGAAATACTCCAGGTTGTCGTTGGTCATTTCCGGCGCGGGGTAGTACACGCGCCCCAAGCGGCCTTCCTTGCGTATTTCAATTTTGGAGGCAATCGGGTGGATGGACGCGGTGGAGTCATTGATGTAGGAAATTGATCCAGTGGGTGGAACTGCCTGCAAGTAGGCGTTGTAGATGCCGTCTTGCATCACTTGTTTCTTGAGCCGTAGCCAATCCTCGCGTTGAGGAATCTGCACGCCTGCTTCATGGAAGAGCTGTTTTACGTGTTCAGTGGCTGGCACCCAGTCTTGGTCGATGTATTTGTCAAAGTAGGCGCCAGTGGCATAGGTGGATTCTTCGAAGCCTGTGAATCGTTGACCTTTTTCAACCGCGAGTGCATGGGATGCGCGGAGCGCATGGTAGGTCACCGTGAGGAAATAGATATTTGTAAAGTCCAGTGCCTCGGCGCAGCCATAAGGAATACGCTGTGAAGCAAGGAAGCCGTGGAGATTCATTTGGCCCAGACCAATGGCATGCATGGAAGCATTTCCGTGAGCGATGGAAGGAACAGCTTCGATATTCGTCAGGTCTGAAACTTTCGTGAGGGCACGCACCGCGGTTTCGACGGTCTCCCCGAAGTTCGGTGATTCAAAAGCCTTCGCTATGTTGAGGGAGCCTAGATTGCAGGAAATATCCTGGCCGACGGTGGTGTAGTCACCCGAAGCTCCGTAGGTCGAGGGCGTGTTGACCTGGAGGATTTCACTACACAGGTTGGACATATTGATATGTCCTTTGAGGGGATTAGCGCGGTTGACCGTATCCTCAAAGAGGATGTAGGGGTATCCGGATTCAAACTGAAGCTCAGCCAGCGTGGTGAAAAACTCGCGGGCTTTAATGGTCGTGTGAGAAATTCGCGGATTGGCAACCAACTCGTCGTAGTACTCGGTGATGGACATGTCAGACATGGCTACGCCGTACTCGCGAGCGATGTCATACGGGCTAAAAAGATGCATATCCTTGTTCTCTTTGGCCAGCCGGAAGGTTATATCTGGAATAACAACCCCCAGCGAAAGAGTCTTGATGCGGACTTTCTCATCGGCATTTTCCCGCTTGGTATCCAGGAAGCGAAGAATATCTGGATGGTGCGCATGCAGGTAGACGGCTCCAGCGCCCTGCCGGGCGCCCAATTGGTTGGCATAGCTGAAGCTATCTTCGAGAATTTTCATGACTGGGACTACGCCGGAAGCCTGGTTCTCAATCTTTTTGATCGGGGCTCCGGATTCGCGCAGATTGCTCAGCAACAAGGCCACTCCACCACCGCGCTTTGATAGTTGCAGTGCAGAGTTCACGCTGCGGCCAATGCTCTCCAGATTGTCTTCGATTCGCAGAAGGAAGCAGGAGACCATTTCGCCGCGCTGGGCTTTGCCTGCGTTGAGAAAAGTAGGGGTGGCGGGCTGGAAGCGTCCGGTCATGATGTCATCCACCAGCTTTTCTGCGAGCTCTTCGTCGCCCTGTGCAAGGTATAAAGCTGTGGTGGCGACACGTTCTTCGTAGCCTTCTAGGAATCGGGAGCCATCAAAGGTTTTCAGTGCATATGAAGTAAAGAACTTAAATGCGCCGAGGAAGGTGCGGAACTGGTGCTTAGCTTGATGTGCTCTGTCGTACATGGCGCACAGAAAGGCGTCATCATAAAGCTCAAGGAAATCCCGCTCGTAGTACTCGTTATCAACCAACCATTCCAAGCGTTGCTTGGTGGAATCGAACTGATGCATGCGGGGAGCGACATGGTGCGTGACATAGTCTTGTGCTGCCTGAATGTCCTTGTCAAACTGGATTTTTCCAAAAGCGTCGAACAAGTTCAGCTGCGCGTTGAGTGCGTGGTAGCTTTTGCGCTTGCCGACACCGCCGGCATTGTCTGCTGAAGCAGTGCGGGGCGTAGCGCCAATAGTCTGTGTGGGGGTGGCATCAAGAGACCACATTGTGTTGTCCAATCTGTGTGATGCGGATGTGTTCTTCATCTTGTGGGGGATTAATGGGGTGTCATCGTTAGCTGCTTTTGCTGCTCCCAAAACTTTTGAAGGCCCTGCTTTACGGCGGCAATGTCCTTCTGGGTGCCGAGAAGCTCGAAGTGATACAGCTCCGGTACGTGGCACTTGGCGGAAATGATGCGTCCGGCGACGCAGTAAGCACTTCCGAAGTTGGTATTCCCTGAGGTAATAACGCCCCGGATAAAGGAGCGGTTGATTGGGTCATTGAGGAAGTCGATGACCTGTTTGGGGACTGCGCGTTTGAGCGAGCCTCCGCCGTAGGTGGGAACGATGAGTACGTACGGGTGTGAAACCTGGATCATCCCGGTTTTCTTGGGGCGCAGCGGAATGCGCACCGCGGGTCTATCTAAGCGTTCGACGAATCTTTTTGTGTTTTCTGAAACGCTAGAAAAATACACCAAATCTGGTGAGTCTGACATAGCAATCCTGCTCATCCTGGCCTTAGCCATAAGTGGGATAGGTGATATTCGAAAAGACTAACTACGCAATGGCGTAGTTGCAACTACGGCCCAACGTAGTTTTGAAAAGGGCAGGTGAGAGTAGGATTAATGCAAAGGGGAAGGTCTAACGGCTGTGGTGTGCTACAAACACTGCGTCGGTAGCTGGGCGTCCAAGCACTACCCACTGAGTGCTGCCGGCCACCTGTATTTCGAGAGAATCTGAAAAGGGCGCTCCCTCGCGCGTGCTAAGAACAGCCCCTGTGACAATGCCGCGCTCTTCAAGGAACTTCAGCAGTTGTGGGTCGGAATCAGAAATGCGTTCCACGGTCACTTGCGGTTGTGCACCGCTGTCGGTGAGACGGTGCGCACTGGGGATTGTGATCTGTCCATCAACCGTAGGGATAGGATCGCCGTGCGGATCCCTAGTGGGGTAATTAAGGAACTTATCTACACGTTCTATGAGCATGTCGGACACCGCGTGTTCGAGATTTTCGGCTTCATTATGGACTTCGTCCCACGTGTAGTCCAATGCTTGAACCAAAAAAGACTCAAGCAATCGGTGGCGGCGCACCATGACCAATGCGTACTGCCTGCCAAGTTCGGTTAACTCCACAGAGCCATAGGGCGTGTGTGACACGAGCCCTTGCTTCGACATTTTGCGCACTGCATCGGAAACCGAGGAGAGCTTGAGTCCCAACTGTTTCGCTATAAGTGTGGCGGTAACGGGCTCGGACGACCATTCCTTTAGCCCCCAGATTGCTTTCAAATAGTTCTGGGTACTGGTGGATAGCTCGGAAACAGACATGAGCAAATGTTAACCCAGCTTCCGTATGCGCCTTTGGTGCTGCGCCCCAACGCTCATAGCGAACAGAGGCCAAGTTTGAGAGGAATGCCGGTAAGGTGGGGCCAGTTAAAGCATTCTTCACTTGAAGGAGAACCATTAATGTCTGAGAAGATTTCAATGAACTCGTCGTCTACGGGTATGAATCTGAGCGATAGCGTGTATGAGCGCCTGCTGCGCGAGCGCATTATCTTCCTGGGAACCCAGGTGGATGATGAGATTGCCAACAAACTGTGCGCCCAGATCCTCCTGCTGTCCGCAGAGGACCCCACGCGCGATATTTCGCTTTACATCAATTCCCCGGGTGGCTCGGTCACCGCGGGCATGGCCATCTACGACACGATGAAGTACTCGCCGTGCGACGTGGCTACGTATGGCATGGGCCTGGCCGCTTCGATGGGCCAGTTCCTGCTCTCCGGCGGCACCAAGGGCAAGCGCTACGCGCTGCCGCACGCCCGCATCATGATGCACCAGCCTTCCGCTGGTGTGGGTGGTACCGCCGCAGATATCGCCATCCAGGCCGAGCAGTTCGCGCAGACCAAGCGCGAGATGGCTGAGCTCATCGCTGAGCACACCGGCCAGACCTTCGAGCAAATCACCAAGGATTCGGACCGCGACCGCTGGTTCACCGCCCAGCAGGCCAAGGAATACGGCATCGTCGACCACGTCATCGAGTCCGTCAACGGTCCTATCACCAACTAGGGAACAAGGAGCTTTATCACTATGTCTAACCTTCAGATGCCTTCTTCCCGCTACGTTCTGCCGGAGTTCATTGAGCAGAACGCACAGGGATCGAAGACCACCAACCCGTATTCCAAGCTCTTTGAAGAGCGCATCATCTTCCTGGGCACCCAGGTCGATGACACCTCCGCCAACGACATCATGGCGCAGCTGCTGGTCTTGGAGTCCCAGGATCCGGACCGCGACATCACGATGTACATCAACTCCCCGGGTGGCTCGTTTACCGCGCTGATGGCTATCTACGACACCATGCGCTACGTCCGTCCGGACGTGCAGACCGTGTGTCTGGGCCAGGCCGCATCCGCAGCGGCTGTTCTGTTGGCCGCCGGTGCTCCGGGCAAGCGCGCTGCGCTGCCGAACTCTCGTGTGTTGATTCACCAGCCGCGTACGCAGGGCACGCAGGGCCAGGTGTCGGACCTTGAGATCGAGGCCAACGAGATCGAGCGCATGCGCCGCCTCATGGAGGAGACCCTGGCTGAGCACACCGGCCGCACTGCGGAGCAGGTGCGCATCGATACTGACCGCGACAAGATTCTTACCGCGCAGGAAGCCGTTGACTACGGTCTCATCGATACCGTCTTTGATTACCGCAAGCTCAACGCCTAAGTAATCAAGCTTAAAGCCCCGCTGTCTAGTAGATAGCGGGGCTTCGGCCATGCTTAGGCTTCGTAGGGCGGCAGGATGGCCTCGGGGGACTCGGGGAGGATCTGGCCGCCGTCAATGATGATGGTCTGGCCCGTTATGTAGCCTGCTTCGCGGGAGGCGAGGAAGGCCGCGGCGTTGCCGATATCGCGCGGGGAACCTAAGCGGTGCATAGGGACGGAGCGTGCCATTTGGTCGAGGTACTCCTGACCCTGGCCCTCCAAACCCTCGGTGAGGATGTTGCCTGGCAGAACACCATTGATGGTGATGCCATCACGGGCAACTTCCAGTGCCGCGGAGCGCATGAAGCCTTGTTGTGCGGCCTTCGAAGCGCCGTAGTGCGCCCAGCCTGGGTAGCCGGTGTGCGAGCCGGTGATAGACGTCGTGATGACGATGCGCCCGTAGCCCGCTTTCTTCATGTAGGGCAGTGCTTCCTGCACCACGGTGAACGTGCCGTGCGTGTTGATGGCGAACATGGCGTCCCATTGCTCGTCGGTTATGTCCTCGAGCGGGCAGTTGGGGAAGACACCGGCGTTGGAACAGACGATGTCGATGCGGCCATAGCGCTTGACGACGTCCCTGTAGAGGTTGCGGACGGAGTCGCGCGAGGTGACGTCGACAAGCAGGGCGTCCGCCCCGAGTTCTTCGGCAGTCTTCTGCGCGGCCTCGAGGTTGAGGTCAGCGATGACGACGGTCGCGCCGGCTTCGCGTAGAGCGCTGACGATGCCGCGGCCGATTCCGGCGGCGCCGCCGGTGACGATGGCAACGTGGTCCTGAAGATTAAACATGTACTGCTCCTAAGCGGTTGGGGCTGTGTGCCCCCTCCAGCCTAGGCCGCCACGGTCTGGGGTGCTGTCTGCTTGGTGGTTGCCGTGTAGGCGCGCACACCGATGAGGGAGATTGCGGCCAACACAGCGGTAGCGCCGGCGAGGGTGTAGAGCCCCGTTGGGGTCCAGCCGCTTTCGAGCAGATAGCCCGCCAGGATGGGAGCGAGGGTAGCGCCCACGCGAGCGATGCCGATGGCAGCGCCCGTACCCGTGGTGCGCAGCGCCGAAGGGTAAGCCTCCGGGGTGACGGTGTAAAGGCCGGAGATGCAGGCGTTGAGGGTAAGGCCTACGCCGACTCCGAGGGCAAACATGAGGGAAGGCACGGCGGTGGAGTTAATGAAGCCGACGAGGACGACGGAGGAGATAAGACAGAAGACGATGAGCAGGGGGCGGGCGTCGATGCGCGTGGTGAACAGGCCGAAGAGGATGGCGCCGATAGCACCGCCGAAGGAAAGCATGATGCCGCCGATGATGCCCTGCTGGGCGGTAAGGCCCTCGGCGGTAAGAAGCTTCGGGGTCCACTGCGAGGTGAAGTTGTAGGCAAACATGATGAAGCTGAAGGCCAGCCAGAGCTTGATGGAGGTGCGCAGGAACTGCGGCGAGACGAGGTCCTTGTAGGAGGCCTTGTGGCTGGTGCGCGGGCGGACGCTGACGTCTCCCGTGAGGCCGAGTTTGGCGGTGATGGTGCGCACCGTGTCCATGCGGCCACGGGCGGCGAGGAAGTCTGCGGACTCGGGGACGAAAGCAACCGTGAGGATAAGGGCGACAACTGTGAGTGCTGCGCCAACCCAGAATATGGGCTGCCAGGTATCGAAGGAGGAGGCGACAACGCCGCAGAAGGAGGCACCGAGGCCATAGCCGGAGGCGTAGATGGCGACGGCCAGGCCGCGGAAGCGCAGGTTGGAGTACTCGCTGACGAGCACGGTGACACAGACAAGGACGCCGCCGACGCCAATGCCGGTGATGAGGCGGCACAGCAACAGCAGGCTAAATGTAGGCGCGAGGGCGGTGAGCACGAGGCCGACGAGGTCAATGACGAGCGAGACCGTGATGAGGGTGGTGCGTCCAAGGCGGTCAGCCAACGGGGCGAGGAAGAGCGAGCCAAGGCCGATGCCGATGAGGGCGGAGGACAGGAGCCAGCCAAGGGAAGAATCGGACAGCGCGAACTCTTCGCTGACGGTGCCGGCGCCGAAGGCCATGGCCACCATGTCATAGCCGTCGAGTGCATTGAGGAAGAGGGCAATGGCGATGATGAGCCATTGGCGTGCGCCCATGGGGGAGCGGTCGATGAGTTCGCGGATGTCCATGAAAATCTTTCTGCTGATAGAGCGGTTTCGATGTAAGTTAGTGAACCGCTCTGTCTATGTCCACTAACTGCCGTTTTAAATTCAAGGGCGCGCCGCTGAGTGAGGAATAGCGCTCGAGTCTGAGTGGTTTACTAGAGTGGAACAAACTGCGGTAAAATCGCCCCACCATAACCCCAGAGAAAAGAGTTGAAAGGCCTTCATGGCACGTATGCAAGAAAGCGCTGACCTGCTCAAGTGTTCCTTCTGTGGAAAGAGTCAGAAGCAGGTGAAGAAGCTTATCGCCGGCGGCGGCGTCTACATCTGTGACGAGTGCATCGAGCTCTGCAACGAAATCATCGAGGAGGAGCTCGGCGCGGCTCAGGCCGAGGCGGACGAAGAGAAGGAGATGCGCCTTCCGCGTCCTTCGGAGATTTCGGCTTTTCTGGATAAGTACGTCATTGGCCAGGACCAGGCCAAGCGCGTGTTGTCGGTGGCTGTGTACAACCACTACAAGCGCATCAAGGCTGAGGAGGCCGCGGGCCTGGAGGGCCGCCGGAAGAAGGCGCAGGATGAAGAAGTTGAGATTTCTAAGTCCAACATCCTGATGCTGGGCCCGACGGGATCCGGTAAAACCTACTTGGCGCAGACCTTGGCGCGTTTGTTGGACGTCCCCTTCGCCATCGCGGATGCCACGAGCCTGACCGAGGCTGGCTACGTGGGCGAGGACGTCGAGAACATCCTGCTCAAGCTGCTGCAGGCAGCGGACTTTGATGTGGAGCGCGCGCAGCACGGCATCATCTACGTCGATGAGGTGGACAAGATCTCCCGCAAGTCGGAGAATCCATCGATTACCCGGGATGTGTCCGGTGAGGGCGTCCAGCAGGCGCTGCTGAAGATCCTTGAAGGAACCGTGGCGGCGATCCCGCCGCAGGGTGGGCGCAAGCACCCGAACCAAGAATTCATCCAGCTGGATACGACGAACATCCTCTTCATCGTCGCCGGTGCTTTTGCGGGCTTGGATAAGGTGATTTCGGAGCGCGTGGGCAAGAAGGGCGTAGGCTTTGGCGCCAAGCTGGAAACTAAGGATGAGAAGGAATCAGTCGACTTCTTCTCCCAGGTGCGTCCGGAGGACCTGGTGAAGTTCGGCCTCATCCCCGAGTTCATCGGCCGCCTGCCGGTGGTTGCCACGGTGGATAACCTGGACCGCGAATCGCTAGTTAAGGTGCTCGTGGAGCCGAAGAACTCGCTGGTCAAGCAATACCAGCGCCTGTTCAGCATGGATGGTGCGGAGCTGCACTTCGAGGATGAGGCGCTGGAGGCAATCGCCGAGCTCGCGCTCGAGCGCAAGACCGGTGCCCGCGGCCTGCGTGCCATCATGGAGGAGCTGCTCGTGCCCATCATGTATGACCTCCCAGACCGCGAGGACATCGCCAGCGTCCACATCACGCAGGACTGCGTGACCGACGGCGGCGAGCCGGAGTTCGTGTACTCGGATGAGGCGAAGGAATCCGCCTAAACGGCATCTCTTAAAAGGCATCTTCAAGGCTGAAGATGCCTTTTGTGCTGTCTACATGGCGTTTTCAGGTCTAAAAACGCCTTCTGTCAGATGCCATCTGCCTGTTGGGGCAAAGGAACCAGATGAATGGGACCATGTAGCTGTGGAGTGAGATTGTGACCTGGGCTTGTGCTCAGGCCGGCGCGCAGATGGTTCCTTTACTTTGGTTTCTTTGCTCGCGCGATGCTGGGGAGAGGGCTCTAATCGGAGAGTCCCCGCCGGCGCGTCATTCGTAGAGGCTCGCTGACGCGTCGCCCTCGTCCTCGGTGGAGTAGACATCCAAGGGCGCGGACTCAGCATCGAGCTCGGTTTCGTTCTGGGTGAGGTAGGACTCGAAGCCGATGTCCGGGATGTTCGCCGTAAGGAAAGCCAGCACAGCATCGACCGCCATGCGGTGCAACCCCTCAGTGTTGTTGTGGGTGTACATGTTGATGTCGAGCAGGTTGCTCATCATCGCGTGATTCGTCACCCGGTACATCGAGAGCGCAGAAATCAGCGTGAAAATATCGTTGGCGGAAATTCCCGGGCGGAACGCGCCGGAATCTTGGCCCAGCATGAGCAGCCTGTCGAGGTGGAGGGAGATCTCGGACACGTCGACAAGCGCCTGCGAGGACTCCAGCACACTGTGGGAGGATTCCATCGTTAGCATCCGGATGGCTTCGGGGTTATTCACATGTTGGCGGAACAACCAATCCACCAAGGTGCGCACGCCCTCGACTGGGACAGCAGAATTGATCTCGAGGCTGCCCTCTGGCGGGTTGAGGCGCCGCGCTGCCGCTGCCAAGGCTTGCTGGTAGAGCCCCTTCTTATCCCCGAAGTAGTAGTGGATCATGCGCTTGGACATCCCAGACAGCTTCGATACGGTCTCGAGCTTGGTTTCGGCATAACCATGCTCCGAAAACTCCGATATCGCAACATCGATCACGTGCTCAACAGAGCCGGAGTCGACCGATGAAGTCTCAGTGCTCATGGAAGGTCCCGTCTAGTCGATGGATATGCGTACAGTTGTCCACTATGCCGAAAAAAGACGGCCGTGGAGCTCAAGTACAAAGAACTCGCATCTTTCGGGGGTAAAATCACACCCCACGGGGGCGAAAAACGGGACTAGGGTGGGAAGGTGAATACCCAGCCGAAAGGACTCGCACATGACTGCATCGAAACCCGTCAAGATCACCGTGACCGGCGCCGCCGGCAACATCGCCTACTCTCTGCTGTGGCGCATCGCTGCGGGTGATGTCTATGGCAAGGACACCCCGGTGGAGCTGGCTTTGCTGGAAATCCCGGACGCCGTGGGCGCCGCTGAAGGCGTGGCCATGGAGCTCAATGACTCTGCTTTCCCCCTCCTGCGCGGCATTACCGTCACCGATGATCCGAACGTGGCCTTCAAGGACACCAAGGCTGCTTTCCTCGTCGGTTCCCGCCCGCGCAGCAAGGGCATGGAGCGCGCCGACCTGCTGGAAGCCAACGGTGCCATTTTCACGGTCCAGGGCAAGGCGCTGAACGACGTCGCTGCGCGCGATGTCCGCGTCCTCGTCGTGGGCAACCCGGCCAACACCAATGCTTATATTGCGGCGAACAGCGCACCGGACCTGGACCCGAGCCAGTTCACCGCGCTCATGCGCCTGGACCACAACCGCACCCAGAGCCAAGTCTCCCTCAAGACGGGAGTGCCTACCGCGGAGCTGACCAAAGTTGCCGTGTGGGGCAATCACTCTGCCTCCCAGTTCCCGGACCTGACCTTCTCCAACGCCGAGGTGGATGAGGATTGGTACAAGGAAGAGATGATTCCGAAGGTGGCCAAGCGCGGCGCCGAGATCATCGCCGTACGCGGTAAGTCTTCAGCTGCCTCCGCAGCCTCTGCCGCGGTGGATCACATGCACGATTGGATCCACGGCACCGAGGACTGGCGTACCGCAGCCGTCGTCTCCGATGGCTCCTATGGCGTGGACGAGGGCCTCGTCTCAGGTTTCCCCACCGTCGCCCGCGACGGCAAGTGGGAAATCGTGCAAGGCCTCGAGCTCAACGATTTCCAGAAGGAACGCATCGAGGCCTCGGTTCAAGAGCTGCGTGAGGAGCGCGAGGCCGTAGCCCACCTGCTCAAGGACTAAGACTCAAGCACTAAGTTATCGATGAGCCGCACCGGCCCCACCTGCGCCGCAACCAGCGCCAGGGCGGACCGGTGTTGTGCATCAATGGGCTCGAGCGTGGCTGGATCCACCACGGTGAGGTAGTCCACCGTCACGCCGGGGGAGGAGGCGAGCTGCGCGCTCGCCTCGTCGAGGGATGCACCCTCCCGCAGCGCAAAGAGCGCCTGGGACAGCGCCACGGCTTGCTCTCGCTCGAGAGGGCTCAGGCGAGAGTTGCGGCTGGACTCGGCCACGCCGTCCGCCGCGCGGACGATGGGCGCGCTGATGATGTCGAGTGGCAGGTCGAGGTCCGCCACTAAGCGCCGAATAATGGCCACCTGCTGGGCATCCTTCTGCCCGAAGTAGGCGCGGTCGGGGCGCACGAGAGTGAATAGCTTGCTCACCACAGTGGCTACGCCGTCGAAGTGGCCGGGGCGCGAAGCGCCTTCCAAGACCGAGCCCATCTCACCCGTGCGCACCCACACCCGCGGGGTGCCACCCGGGTACATCTCCTCCACGCTGGGGGCGAAGACCGCATCGACTCCCAATGAGTCCAGCAGCGCGGCATCCGCGTCGAGGTCGCGCGGGTAGGCGCGGTAGTCCTCGCAATCGCCGAGGTCGGTGAATTGGAGGGGATTGACAAAGACCGAGCACACCACGGTGTCATTCTCCTCGCGGGCGCGGCGCACGAGTGAAGCGTGGCCTTCGTGAAGCGCGCCCATCGTGGGCACCAATCCCACGGTGCCGGATGCGGCCGCGCGGAAGGCGCGGAGTTCAGATTTAGTTTTGAAGATTTGCATGGCCCAAACCTTAGTCCTCGAAGGATTCCTCGGCGTTGGGGAAGGAGCGCTCGCCCACATCGGCCACGTAATTCTTCGCACCCTCCAGCAACGCGCCGCGCAAGTCCGCATAGCGGCGCACGAAACGCGGCGCCTTGGGTCCGCCCAGCCCGAAGGCATCGGTCCACACCAGGATCTGGCCGTCGGTCTGCGCGCCGGCACCGATGCCGATGGTGGGGATGGGCAGTTCCTTGGTCACCTCCTCAGCCAACGCAGCCGGGACCATCTCCAGTACCACGGCGAAGGCACCGGCGTCGGCAAGCGCGCGGGCGTCCGTGTGCAGCTTCTCCGCACCGGCACCGCGGCCCTGGACCACGAAGCCGCCCAAGGCGTGAACCTGTTGGGGCGTGAATCCGATGTGGGCGCAGACGGGGATGCCGGCGGCGACAAGCGCGGCAACAATCGGTGCGCGCTCGGCACCGCCCTCGAGCTTCACGGCCTGCGCGCCGGTTTCCTTCATGACGCGCACGGCAGACTCCAGTGCCTGGGCGGGGCCGGCCTCATAGGAACCGAAGGGCAAGTCCACCACCACGAAGGCGCGGGAGGTAGCTGAAACCACGGCGCGGGCCAGCGGAATCATTTCATCGAGGGTAAGCGAGAGCGTGGTTTCGCGGCCCAGGACCACATTGGCCAGGGAATCGCCGACGAGCAGGAGATCCACCCCGGCTTCATCGAAGATTTCGGCGGTCATGCAGTCATAGCTCGTCAGGCACGCAAAGGCCTGAGAGTTCTCTTTGGCTTGAGCAAAGAAGCGGGTGCGGAGACGGGCGCGGTGGCCAGGATTGTGAGACATGCTCTTACTCTAGACAGGGCGCTAGTGCCAGTTGACGTACAGGGTAGAGTTGGCCAGGTGACTGATCAGAATAAAGAGCAACTCGTTGGCACCAACCGCGCGGACCAGCTTCCCAAGTCCTGGGAGCCGCAGGCAGTAGAGAAAGACCTCTACGAAGGCTGGGTAAACGCCGGTTACTTCACCCCGGACGCGTCCTCGGAGGCCGAGCCCTATTCCATCGTGCTGCCGCCGCCGAACGTCACCGGCCAGCTGCACATGGGCCACGCGTTGGACCACACTCTGATCGATTCCATCATTCGCCGCAAGCGCATGCAGGGCTATGCCACCCTGTGGCTGCCGGGTGCTGACCACGCCGGTATCGCTACCCAGACCAAGGTGGAGGCCCGCCTGCGTGAGCAGGAGGGCAAGAAGCGCTGGGATTATGAGCGCGAAGAATTCATCAACAAGGTCTGGGAGTGGAAGGAAGAGTTCGGCGGCACCATCCAAAACCAGATGCGTGCCATCGGTGACTCGGTGGATTGGTCCCGCGAGCGCTTCACGCTGGATGATGGCCTCTCCCGCGCCGTCCAGACCATCTTCAAGACCCTCTACGACGAGGACCTGATCTACCAGGCCAACCGCCTGGTCAACTGGTCCCCGGTCCTGGAGACCGCCGTCTCCGACATCGAGGTGGTGTACAAGGACGTCGAGGGTGAGCTTGTCTCCATTCGCTATGGCTCGCTGAACGACGATGAACCCCACCTCATTGTGGCCACCACCCGTGTGGAGACGATGCTGGGCGACGTCGCCATTGCCGTCCACCCCGAGGACGAGCGCTACGCCCACCTGGTGGGCCAGGAACTGCCACACCCCTTCCGCGATGACCTGAGCCTGAAGATCATTGCCGATGACTACGTGGACATGGAATTCGGTACTGGTGCAGTGAAGATCACGCCGGCACACGATCCGAATGACTATGCCATGGGCCTGCGCCATGACCTGGACATGCCCACCATCATGGACACCACCGGACACATCGCGAATACCGGCACGAAGTTTGACGGCCTGGCCCGCGAAGAGGCCCGCGTAGAGATCCGTGAGGCGCTGCGCGAACAGGGCCGCATTGTCAAGGAGATCCGCCCCTACGTCCACTCCGTGGGCCACTCGGAGCGCTCCGGCGAGCCGATTGAGCCGCGCCTGAGCCTGCAGTGGTTTGTGGCCGTGGAGAAGATGGCGAAGATGTCCGGCGACGCCGTCCGCGAGGGCGATACCACCATCCACCCGAAGTCCCTGGAGCCGCGCTACTTCGAGTGGGTCGATGACATGCACGATTGGTGCATCTCCCGCCAGCTGTGGTGGGGTCACCGCATCCCCATTTGGTACGGGCCAGAGGGCGAGGACGGCCAGCGCGACATCATCTGCCTTGGTCCCGACGAGGAAGCGCCGGAAGGCTACGTCCAGGACCCGGACGTTCTGGACACCTGGTTCTCCTCTGCGCTGTGGCCTTTCTCCACGATGGGCTGGCCGGAAAAGACCGCCGATCTGGAGAAGTTCTTCCCCACGAACGTGCTGGTTACCGCCTATGACATCCTCTTCTTCTGGGTCGCACGCATGATGATGTTCGGCACCTTTGCCGGCGCGCACACCCCGGAGCTGCTCGGCGAAGGCAAGGATGGCCGCCCGCAGGTGCCGTTCACGGATATTTACCTCCATGGTCTCGTGCGCGATGAGCAGGGCCGCAAGATGTCGAAGTCCCTGGGCAACGGCATCGACCCGATGGATTGGGTGCGCGACTATGGTGCGGACGCGCTGCGTTTCACCCTGGCCCGCGGTGCCAACCCGGGCGTGGACCTGCCGCTGGCAGTCGACGCTGCCGCCGCCGGACGTAACTTCGCCACCAAGCTCTTTAACGCCACCAAGTTCGCGCTCATGAACGGCGCGGGCGTGGCGGAGCTGCCGGCACGCGACGCGCTGACCGACGCCGACCGCTGGATCCTCGACCGTTCCGAGGAGGTCCGCGCCAAGGTCGACGCCTACCTGGATGACTACCAGTTCGCCAAGGCCAATGAGCTGCTCTACCACTTCGTGTGGGATGAGCTATGTGACTGGTACCTGGAGATTGCCAAGACCCAGATCCCGCGCGACTTCGATGCGGCGAGCGCCGAGGAGCAGGCCACCGGACGCACGACCCAGATCGTTTTGGGCCGCGTGCTTGACCTGGTTCTGCGTTTGCTGCACCCGACCATGCCTTTCGTCACCGAGGTCCTGTGGAAGGCTCTGACTGGCGGGGAGACCATCGTCACAGCGCAGTGGCCTACCCAGGAGCACACCAACGGTGGCGCGGAGAAGGATGAGGTGGCTGCCCGCCGCATTCAGGATGCCGACAAGCTCATCACCGAGCTGCGCCGCTTCCGCTCCGATCAGGGCGTCAAGCCTTCCCAGAAGGTCCCGGGACGCCTCGACTTCGCCGCGGCTGACCTGCAGGAGCAGGAGGGACTCATCCGCAACCTGGCCAATACCACGGAGCCGGGCGAGGACTTCACCGCGTCTGCTTCCATCGAGGTGCGTCTGTCCCAGGCCACCGTTGAGGTCACCTTGGATACCTCCGGTGCCGTCGACGTCGCCGCTGAGCGCAAGCGCTTGGAGAAGGATCTGGCCAAGGCCCAGAAGGAACTGGACCAGACCGGCAAGAAGCTGGGTAACGAGGCCTTCCTGTCCAAGGCGCCGGAGGCAGTCGTGGAGAAGATCCGCGTGCGTCAGCAAGTGGCCCAGGAGGAGGTCGAGCGCATCACCGCACGTCTGGAGGGACTCAAGTAGTGGCGGAGGAGAAGAACCGCGAGGAATTTGAGGTCGTTGATGCCCTCGCGGAGGGCACCGATGGTGGGCCGGTGGAAATCACCGACTCCGGCCTGACCCTCAACCTCGGTGGCGAGGAGGATTACGAGGAGGCCGCCCCCGAGCAAGCTTCGCCGGAAGAGCTCGCGGAGCTGGCCGAGGTCACCGCGGAGCTCAACGCCCGCGCCCCAGAGACCATCATCGAGCCGAGCCTCGAGCGCATCGAGATGCTCATGGATCTCTTGGGTAACCCGGAGCGTTCCTTCCACGTCATCCAGGTCGCTGGCACCAACGGTAAGTCCTCGACCGCCCGCATGATTGATTCGCTGCTGCGCGCCTTCCACCGCCGTGTTGGCCTGGTGACCAGCCCGCACCTGCAGCTGGTCACCGAGCGCATCGGCATCGACGGCCACCCCATCCACCCGCGCGACTTCGTGCGCATCTGGCGTGAAATCAAGCCCTATGTGGAGATGGTGGATTCCCGCTCCGACATTCCTATGTCCACCTTCGAAGTGCTTGTTGCCATCTCTTACGCAGCCTTTGCCGATGCCCCCATCGACGTCGCCGTCGTCGAGGTCGGCCTCGGCGGCACGTGGGATGCCACCAACGTGGTCAACGCAGAGGTAGCCGTGGTCATGCCGGTAGGCCTCGACCACACGGACTACCTCGGGGATACCATTACGGAGATTGCTGGTGAGAAGGCCGGCATCATCAAGGCCCGCGAGCACGATGCCGAGGACGTGCTCACGCCAGGGGAGAACATCGCCATCGTTGCTGAACAAGACCCCGAGGCGATGCGCGTTATCCTGCAGCGCACGGTAGACGTCGGCGCCGGCGTGGCCCGCGCGGGCTCCGAATTCGCTGCACTGGAATCGCGCATCGCAGTGGGCGGCCAGCAGCTGACCATCCAGGGCCTGGGTGGGATGTACGAAGACATCTTCCTGCCGCTGCACGGCGAGCACCAAGCCAAGAACGCGGCCGTGGCTTTGGCCGCGGTGGAGGCCTTCTTCGGGGCGTCGGCAGGCCACCCGCTCGACATTGCTTCAGTGCGCACCGGCTTTGCCAAGGCCATTTCTCCCGGCCGTCTGGAGCGCGTGCGCACCAGCCCCACGACCTTCCTTGACGCCTGCCACAACCCACACGGCGCTAAGGCTTTGGCTGCAGCCCTCGACCGCGACTTCGACTTCGCGCGCCTCATCGGCGTGGTGTCCATCTTCACGGACAAGGATGCAACCGGCATCCTCACCGCCCTGGAGGCTGTGCTCACGGAGATCGTCATTACTCAGAACACCTCCCCGCGCGCCCGGGATGCCTATGAGCTGGCGGAGCTGGCCCGCGATATCTTCGGCGAAGAGCGCGTGTATGTCGAGCCCGACCTCCCTAGTGCCTATACTCAGGCCGTTGAATTGGCGGAGGATGCCGACGTGCAGTCCGGTTCCGGCATCGTGATTACTGGTTCGGTCGTCACTGCCGGTGACGCCCGCGCACTCTTTGGAAAGGAACCCGCATGAGCCCCCGTAAACCCGTCCCCGAGGAGGAGATTGGTCCGCTTGGCTTGGGCCAGGCACCGGCCAAGGATCCCCTCAAGCAATTCGGCGGCATGGTGGTGGCGAGCTCCCTCACAATGGAGCTGATCACCCTGGTCCTCGCACTGCCGATGCTATACAAGCTTTATGACGGCACCCTGTGGACCCCGTTCAACTATGGCGTGGTCATTGGTTTTATGGTGTTGCTCCTGGCGTCTTTCCCCTTCATGAATAAGCCGTGGATCGTCGGGGTACAGATTGTCCTCCACGTCATCGGTATCGTGCTCGGCTTTATGGTCCACTGGTCTGTGGCGACCATTTTCATCATCTTCGCCCTGCTCTGGGCACTCGCGGCCTATATGCGCTCGGTGATCGTCGCCCGCATGGAGCGCGGTTACCTCACCACGCAGCACCTGACTGAGAAGTAGGTCGCTGCGGTGTATATCCGGCCCGAGCTGCGCGCAGGCGCGGCGTTCATGTCGCTTTTCGATCCGACTAATCCGCTCATCCGCCGTGCCGGGCGCATCGTGCCAGCGCTGTGGCCGGCACCTTTAATCCAGGGCGTGCGCACGCGGCGGGTGAAGAACACCGAAATCCACGCGACCATCTATAGCCCGGAGAACCCGCGCGGCGCGGTGCTGTGGATCCACGGGGGCGGTCTGCTCATGGGACATCCGCGCCAGGACGTCAAGCACCTCAAGGAGACCGCCGCAGAGGTTGGAGTCACCGTCGTCGCGCCGCATTACCGCTTCGCCCCGGAGAACCCTTTTCCGGCTGCGCTTGATGACGTCCACGCGGCCCACCACTGGCTCCTCACGCATGCGGAAGAGCTGGGAATCAGCCCGGATCGGATTGTTATCGCCGGCCAAAGCGCCGGGGGAGGGCTGGCTGCCGCGTTGTGCCAGCGCCTCCACGATGAAGGCGGGGTTCAACCAGCGGGGCAGTGGCTATTTTGTCCGATGCTCGATGACCGCACAGCATCCACCGACCGCAACCCCATCTGGGACGTAGATTCCAACGCGCAGGCGTGGCGCTTCTACGTCGATGGCAACCCGGAAGCACCCTATGCCGTGCCCGGCCGCCGCACGGATCTGTCGGGGCTACCGCCGGCGTGGCTCTACGCGGGTAGCAGCGAGCTTTTCTACGGCGAGATTATGGATTACGCCGAGCGCCTGAAAACTGCTGGTGTGCCAACACAGTGCGAGGTTGTAGAAGGCGGCGTGCATGCCTTCGAGTTGTGGGCTCCCCATACCGCGGCGGCAAAGCGCCTGCTCATGCGCTCTCGCGTTTGGCTGCAGTCGACACTCAACGCGCTAGACTAACGGGCATGCTCTTTCTGCTCTACGGTCTTTCCGCACTGCTGTGCATCGCCGCGCTCGTGGCCAAGCTGTATTTCGGTGGCTTCGCGTTCCCGCTCGCACTGCTGATTCCGGCCTTCGTCTTCCTCGTCGTCGGTATGCTCAAGCAGCAGCGCGATGAGCGGCCGGTGGAGTTTGCGGATCTGGAAGAGTGGCACCGCGAGGAGCTAAAAAGCCTGCTGGAGAGCGGTCAATACGGCACGGCCGTGCGTCAAGTGCAGTTGTGGTTTCGCGGAACGAGCCATGAGCGCGCGGAAGAAATCGTGCAACACCTCACGTAACGCTTAGAATTAGCCCCACTGTCAGGACGCGGGAGCACCTGTTCTGTACTATGTGCCCTATGACTGAACGTACACTCATTCTCATCAAGCCGGATGGCGTCAAGAACGGCCACGTGGGCGAGATCATCTCTCGCATCGAGCGCAAGGGCCTGAAGCTCGTCGCCATGGATCTGCGCGTCGCCGACGAGGAGACCGCTAAGAAGCACTACGCCGAGCACGAGGACAAGCCTTTCTTCGGCGAGCTCGTTGACTTCATCACCTCTGCACCGTTGGTTGCTGGCATCGTCGAGGGCGAGTCCGCTATCGCCGCATGGCGTCAGCTGGCCGGTGGCACCCACCCGGTGGAGAAGGCCACCCCGGGCACCATCCGCGGTGACTTCGCTCTGACCGTTGGCGAGAACGTCGTCCACGGTTCCGACTCCCCGGAGTCCGCTGAGCGTGAGATCTCCATCTGGTTCCCGAACCTCTAAAGAAGTTCACCGCGCCTAGCGCGCAATAAAGCCCGAGCAGTTCACAAAGATGAATGAACTGCTCGGGCTTTTGTCATTTCTGGCCCTTAGCCCGAACCCGTCCTGTGTGCTCGAGTGCAGATAATCTGGGCGCGGCTTAGTCGAACGAGAGCAGCGTGCGCAATGCCATAAAGGCGTCTTTGTGCACCTGGTGGGTGACGGTGCGGCCGCGTTGCTGCTTCGATAGCAAGCCGGCCTCCCGCAGGCGCGCTAGGTGGTGGGAGACCGTGGGCTGGCTCAGCGCAGTGAGCTCGGTGAGTTCCGTGACGCTCATGGGTCCACAGCCTTCATCGCACAGGATGGACAAAAGACGCAGGCGTGCTGGGTCTGCCAGCACTTTGAATTGCTGCGAAAAATGCCTCGCCTCGGCGTCGTTGAGCGGGCCCGTGCTTAAGGAGCAACACTCAGTGCCGCGCGCGCTGGTCTCGGGCGTGGAAGAGGAAGCCATGCGATCAGTATAGGGGTTATTCTTGCGCCCTACGTTATATTGACGCATATCAATACGTGCTGTACATTGCATGTTTGTATCGTGCTCTGTTCAACGTTGAAGGAGGGGGAGACATGGCTGTGCCGCAGCGCCCGACGTTGTCTTTTCTTGATCGGTTTCTACCCGTGTGGATCATTCTGGCGATGGCCGCCGGACTGCTCATTGGCCACCTCATTCCCGGGATTGGCCAAGCCTTGGGTGCCGTTGAAGTCGGCGGGATTTCCATCCCGATCGCCATTGGCCTCCTCGTCATGATGTACCCACCCTTGGCCAAGGTTCGCTATGAGAAGACCAAGGAAATTGCCACGGATGGCCGCCTCATGGCAGTATCGCTCGTCCTCAACTGGCTGGTGGGGTCGGCGTTTATGTTTACTCTGGCGTGGCTGTTCTTGGCGGACCAGTCGGAGCTGCGGACCGGCCTCATCATTGTGGGGCTTGCGCGCTGTATTGCCATGGTGCTTGTGTGGTCGGACCTCTCGTGCGCTGACCGCGAGGCAACGGCTGTGCTTGTCGCCCTGAACTCCATCTTCCAGGTCGCTATGTTTGGTGTTCTGGGCTGGTTCTACCTTCGCGTTCTCCCCGGATGGCTGGGCCTGGACACGACGAGCGCTGACTTTTCTTTCTGGGCCATTGTTAAGTCCGTACTTGTCTTCTTGGGCATACCGTTCCTGTTGGGTGCGCTGTCTCGCGTGTGGGGCGAAAAGGTAAAAGGACGGGAATGGTTTGAGAACCGCTTCCTCCCAGCCGTATCGCCCCTGGCCATGATTGGTCTGTTGTACACAATTGTGTTGCTCTTTTCCCTGCAGGGCGAGCACATTGTGGAGCAGCCAGCAACGGTAGCGCGCGTGGCTGTGCCGCTGGTTATCTACTTCGTGGGCATGTTTGTGCTGTCGCTGGTAGTGGCAAAGGCCGTTGGCATGAATTACGCGCAGTCTGCCAGCGTGGCGTTTACTGCAGCAGGAAATAACTTTGAACTAGCCATTGCAGTATCCATCGGCACCTTCGGAGCGATGTCTGCTCAAGCCCTTGCCGGAACGATTGGTCCCCTTGTTGAGATTCCAGTCCTCGTTGGTCTGGTTTATTTCATGCTGTGGATTGGCCCGAAACTCTTCCCGGGAGATGCCACTCTTCCGCGCTAGCGTGTGCGTGCAGCGTCCATGCTGCGCACGCCGGATTCGGTCAGAGTGATGTTAAAGGTCCGCTCACCACTCCACTTGATGAGACCAGGCAGCTTCACCACGCCGGCCGCTTCGAGTTCACGGAGTTCTTCTTCGAGCCCCTCCTCGTAGCCGATCAGCCGCCCCAGCTCAGAGATGGAGGTGGTATTGCCAGTGACTGCACCGGCGGCGACCAGCCCGCTGAGGACTTCCGGGTGAGTTTCTACTGCGGTGATGCTCGCTTGAGTGACGCCTTCGAGGCTTCCTTGTTCGGTGATGGCCTCGATGCGGCGCTTGCCAACGCGAAAAGAGGTCGTGCCGAAGGCACGGCCGCCGAAGATGAACGCGGGGATGGAGAAGGCGGTAAGTCCAGCGGCGATAAGGATGGGGTTGGGTGAGGTATCGCCGATAATCCCGGTGGACTTAATTCCCTCAGTGATGAGAGGGGAGAAGATAGCAAGCACCGGTAGAAAGTAGGCGAGAAGAGGGTAATCGCCCGCCCGGTACTCTTCTTGCGCAGCTTGGACGAACTTTGGCTTGCTGCGAATGATGCGGATGGCGCCGTAAAGCATCACCATGATGAGCACCGCATAGACAGGGACCGCATAAGGGAAAGGAAAATCGACGACGCGAAGGCCGGAGGCGATGCCCGCCGGTACAGCAACTGTGATGATATCCCGCAGCGCAATCTCGTTGCGGGCGCGCGCCTGCGCCACGGTGCGTGGCGCCTGTTTAGGTAATTTCCGTTCTGCCGGTGTGTTCGTGGGCGCGCTGTCGGACATAGCGGCGATACTAACATGTGAGCCTCGGTCGAGCTCTGTGCCAGAATGGAAGGCGCTGACAACTTAATAAAGACGAAGAGAATTTTTCAAAGACTCACTACCGTGTGGCGGCAACCTGCGCCCGGGGTGAGCAGACGTCAGGAGATTAGCCACTGATGGCATCCAAGAAGAAAACAGAAGAAGCACGTAGTGAATCGACGTTGGCCGCGGCGGTAGCGGGGATCGACCGCGAGGCGCTCGCCCCCAAAACCCGCCTCTATGCCCTGGCTAAGCAGGTGGGCGTGGCCTCCAAGGAGCTGGTGGCTCAGTTCGCACATATGGGAATTAAGAAGTCCGCACAGTCTTCGCTGACACCGGAAGAGGTGGGCCAGCTTATCGACGCCCTCGTACCCGCAACCGAAGCCCCCGAGCAGGCCGCAACCGAGGACAACCAGGTCGCGGCCGAGGATGCCGACCAGCCGGAGGTTTCGGCAGAGGATAAGCCCACGAAGACCGTCAAGAAGAAGCGCGCCAAGCGCGCGGTCAAACGCGTGAGCAAGGCAGGCAAGAAGGCTGAGTCGAAGGAGCAGGCAGAGGAACCCACACCGGAAGAGTCTGCTGCGCAACCGGACAGCGCGGGGGAGTCCCAGGAAGCCGCGCTGGCACAGGATGCTGAGCAGGCCGCGCAACCGGAGCAGCTGAGCGAGGAAGAGGAGAAGCTGCGCGAGCGCGTGCGTAAGAACGTTGATAACGAGATTTCGCAGATCGTCGACAAGGTCGATGCTGAAATGCTGCACGAGGCGCTCGCCGAGGCCGGTGAAAGCGACGAGGGGGACGACCTCACCCCACTGATTACCCCGATGGCTGAAGAAGACCCGGACGTGTACGACTTTGCGCCAGTCTTCATGGCGCCGAAGATCACGCCGCTGTCCAAGCGTCAGAAGCCAGAAGAGCACGAGGAGGAATCCGAGGAGGATGCAGCGCCGGTAAGCCAGCCGCGGGGTCGTCGGCGCGGCAGCCGCGGCACCTCCCGTGGCCGCGGGGCAGAAGGCCGTGGGTCCGCCCGTGAGGAAGTCGAGCACATCGAAGAACCGAAGGCGATTAAAGGCTCGACCCGCATCGAGGCACAGCGCCGTCGCCGCGCGGAGCTGCGGGAGAAAGGTCGGGAGCGCCAGCACATTGTCTCCCAAGCGGAGTTCCTGGCGCGCCGCGAATCGGTCGAGCGCACTATGGTGGTGCGCGATAAGCAGCGCACCGACGGCGCGGGCGTCATCACGCAGGTGGGCGTGCTCGAAGACGACCTTTTGGTAGAGCACTTCGTCACGACCGAAACGCACCCATCCCAGATAGGCAATATCTACTTGGGCCGTGTGCAGAATGTCTTGCCTTCGATGGAGGCGGCCTTCGTGGATATCGGACAAGGCCGAAACGGCGTGCTGTATGCGGGCGACATCGACTGGCGTGCCTTGGGGATTGGTGGGCGCAGCCGCAAGGTAGAAAACGCGTTGAAGTCCGGTGATCAGGTGCTGGTCCAGGTGGCCAAGGACCCCATCGGTCATAAGGGCGCACGTTTGACCACCCAGATTTCCCTGGCCGGTCGCTTCCTGGTGTACGTGCCGGGCGGGCGCAGTGCGGGAATCTCCCGCAAGCTGCCAGCGCCGGAGCGCAAGCGCCTCAAGGGAATCCTGGAGCGCGTCATCCCAGGGGATGGCGGCGCCATCATCCGTACCGCTGCAGAAAATGTGTCGGAGGAGGACATCGCTTCCGACGTCAACCGTCTGCACTCCCTGTGGGAGGACATCAGCGCCCGCGCCGCGCATGAAAAGGCAACGAAGGGCGCCAAGCCGGTGACCTTGTACGAGGAGCCGGATCTGCTCATCAAGGTGGTGCGTGACCTCTTCAATGAGGACTTCAGCACCTTGGTGGTGGATGGTAAGCGTTCCTACAACACGGTCAGCGCCTACGTGGACTCGATGGCACACGACCTGGCCGATCGCGTCGTGCGCTATGACGCGCGCGAGCATGATGGCGAGGATGCTTTTAGCGCCTACCGCATCGATGAGCAGCTGCAGAAGGCCCTCGGCCGCAAGGTGTGGCTGCCCTCGGGCGGCACGCTCGTGATCGATCGCACGGAGGCCATGACGGTCATCGACGTCAACACGGGCAAGTTCACCGGCTCCGGCGGCAACCTAGAAGAAACAGTGACGCGCAATAACCTCGAAGCAGCCGAGGAGATCGTGCGCCAGATGCGCCTGCGCGATATTGGCGGCATGATTGTCGTGGACTTCATCGACATGGTCTTGCCGGAAAACCAGGACCTGGTACTGCGCCGCCTGAAAGAAGCGTTGGGCCGCGACCGCACCCGCCACCAGGTATCCGAAGTCACCTCACTCGGTCTGGTCCAGATGACCCGCAAGCGCGTGGGCACCGGCCTCATCGAGACTTTCTCCACGGAGTGTGAGGCCTGCCATGGCCGCGGAATCATCATCCACGACTACCCGGTTGATGAGGAGACGGAAGAGGATAACTCGAAGCCGCAGCGCCGGGGCCGCAAGGAGCGTCGCGCACCGCAGCGCGATCCGAAGAAGCACCCGGCCGCCGTCCGCATGCACCGCGACGACGGGGATGCTGCAGCGAACCACGAGCCCGCCGAGCCTGAAAACGTAGAGGAAACGCGCGATGAGGAATCCTCTCTGGAAGAACTCGTGGCCAACGTGGTCGTCGTCGACGAGGAAGAAGCGGATACGCCGGATAGTGCGTCCATTGGCTACGCCGTAGCCGAAAGCCTGGAAGCGAAGCGTTCGAAGCCGAAGTCAAAGCAGAAGCGCTCGCGCAAGCCGCGCCGGGCAACGCGTACTTTCCGGGAGCCGCAGCGCGCGGATGCGAGCGAAGGCTCGGCTTCTGTGCAGGAAGCGCAGGACAAGCACGCCGAAGCGGAGAAATCCTCCGCGCAGCGGTCAGAGCAGACCTACGAGGAGGCCGTCGCCGCCTTCGAGAACTCGCCGCGCCGCAAGCGCCGCACGCGCGGAAATTCCCGCTCGGATATTCGCCCGAAGCGCGAAGACTTCGTGCAGGAGGAAACGCCGGCCAAGGAAGCCCAGCTGGCTACCTCCAAGAAGCAGGATAAGGCTGAGCGAAAGAACGCGGAGTCGGGCGAGACAACGAGCGTGCGCTCCACCCGTGGTCGCGGTCGTCGTCGGGTGGTGCGTAAGATGTCTCAGAGCCAGCCCGCCCCGGCATCGAATGAACGCGAACAGGGAAGCGACGCTAAGGAGCGCGAGGCCTCCGTACGGACTACGGCGTCGACAAGAAGCAGGGGCGGGCGCGGGAGGCGTCGTGTAACACGGCGCAGGTTGCGCTAGAAAAGGCGTTTTGCCTTTTCGCCCCCTCACGGGGTAGTCTTTGACAGTCGCTGTTTAGACCATGAATGCGCTGGATGGGACGAACGCGGTTTTCGCGCGTCTCTCGCGGCTCATGTTCTAAACGCCATTGTCCAATGTCCATTCGTTAGCGGCACCACCCAGCTGCTAGCGAGCCGAGTTTAGATAAGGGGTAGCCCTCTATGTACGCGATCGTCAAGACCGGCGGAAAGCAGTACAAGGTTGCTGAAGGTGACCTCGTCAAGGTCGAGAAGATCGAGGGTGAGCCGGGTTCCTCCGTTGCTCTCACCCCGGTTCTGCTCGTCGATGGCGCAACCGTCAAGTCGAAGGCTGCAGACCTGGAGAAGGTCTCCGTCTCCGCTGAAATTGTCGAGCAGGGCAAGGGCCCGAAGATCGACATCCTCAAGTACAAGAACAAGACTGGTTACAAGCGTCGCATTGGTCACCGTCAGCCGGTGACCACGCTGAAGATTACCGGTATCAAGTAAGCCTTAACCGGCTCTAATTCATCCCTGAAGGAGGGAAAACCACATGGCAACTAAGAAGGGTGCTTCCAGCTCCAGCAACGGTCGCGATTCCGAGTCCAAGCGTCTCGGCGTCAAGCGCTTCGGTGGTCAGCAGGTTAAGGCCGGCGAGATCATCGTGCGTCAGCGCGGCACCAAGTTCCACCCGGGTGAGAACGTTGGTCGCGGCGGCGACGATACCCTGTTCGCTCTCGCTGCAGGTTCTGTTGAGTTCGGCGTCAAGCGTGGCCGTCGTCTGGTCAACATTGTTCCGGCTGAAGAGGCTGCTGCAGAAGCAACTGCTTAAGAGCTTACTGGCCTAATCCCGAGCATGTCGCTCGGGATTTTGTCGTTTTCGCGCCAGCTGGTGCGGCTTAGCTGCGCGGAGGAAAATGAGTGGGCACTAGCGCCGGGTTCACGCCGGTGGCCAACTAGGACGGCATGCAAGGAACCGTTAGACTAGCGGGCATGGCACGATTCATTGACCGAGTGGTCTTGCACCTACAGGCAGGCGACGGCGGACACGGCTGCGCCTCCGTCCACCGCGAAAAGTTCAAGCCGCTCGGCGGGCCCGATGGCGGCAACGGCGGCCACGGCGGAGACATCCTGCTGGAGGTCTCAACCCAAATCCACACACTGATGGACTTCCACTACCGCCCGCATATCAAGTCCGAGCGCGGCGGCAATGGTGCTGGCGATATGCGCAACGGTGCGCGCGGCAAGGATCTCATTCTCGAGGTACCGGCGGGCACCGTAGTTTACGCCGAGGACGGGGAGATGCTCGCGGACCTCACGGTCCCGGGAACCCGCTTCGTGGCCGCGGAGGGGGGATTCGGCGGACTCGGCAACGCCGCACTGGCCTCCGCAGCCCGCAAGGCTCCGGGCTTTGCGCTGCAGGGAGAACCGGGCGAGGCGCGCGATCTCATTCTGGAGCTGAAGTCCATGGCAGACGTCGGCCTCGTCGGATTCCCTTCCGCAGGCAAGTCCTCGCTCATTTCGGTCCTTTCGGCCGCCAAGCCGAAGATCGGTGACTATCCTTTCACCACCCTCCAGCCCAACCTCGGCGTGGTGGATATGGGCCATGAGTCCTTCACCATGGCGGATGTTCCGGGCCTAATCCCCGGGGCCGCCGAGGGTAAAGGTTTGGGCCTCGACTTCTTGCGTCATATCGAGCGCACCGCGGTGCTCGCACACGTCGTGGACACCGCCTCCATTGAGCCGGGCCGCGATCCGCTCTCGGATATCGAGGCCCTCGAAACCGAGCTGGCCAAGTACCAAGAGCTGCTGGAGCAGGACACTGGCCTGGGTGATCTGCGCGAGCGCCCGCGCGTCATCATCCTCAACAAGGCTGACGTTCCTGAGGCCGAAGAGCTAGCTGAATTTGTCAAGGGCGACCTCGAGGAAAAGTACGGCTGGCCGGTCTTCATCATTTCCGCAGTCGCCCGGAAGGGGCTTGACCCACTCAAGTACAAGCTCATGGAGATGGTCAACGAGCACCGCAAGGCCCAGCCCAAGGTCGCTGCGGACAAGAACCACACCATCATTCAGCCCAAGTCCGTAGGCAAGAAAAAGAAGGGCCGGTTCGCCGACTTCACCGTCACCCCGGACCCCGAGGTGGAGGGCGGCTTCATCGTTGAGGGCGAGAAGATCGACCGCTGGATTCGCCAGACCGACTTCGAAAACGACGAGGCCGTGGGCTACCTCGCGGACCGCCTGGCCAAGGCTGGTGTTGAAGACGAGCTGCACCGCCAAGGCGCGCAGGAAGGCTGCCCGGTGACCATCGGGGATATCACCTTTGAGTACGAGCCCATGGCCGGTGGCCGTGCTACCGATGCTGGCCGCGGACAGGATGGCCGCCTCATGAGCACCGAGCGTGTCTCCGCTGCCGAGCGCAAGCGCGCTTCCCAGGCGCGCCGCGGTCTTGTCGATGAGTTTGACTTTGGCACTGATGGTGAGGTCACGCGCGAGTCCGCGAACCGCGATCGCTGGCAGGGCTAGCCCGGTATACTGAGCCGGTATGTCATCCGAACACGACAACCAGACCGACTATCCTCTTCCCCTCGAACCTTTCGAGGGGCCAACCCCGGATATGGACTATCCGGAGACGACCACGCTGTCGGAAAAATCCAGCGGCTTCTCCTCGCCTTTGCGCGACCAGATCGCACAGGCCAAGCGCATCGTCATCAAGATCGGCTCATCCTCGCTGACGCGCGATGACTTCGTGACCTCGACCGAGAAGATCGACAAGATCGTTGACGCCGTCTGTGCACGCATGAACGTCTCGGACATCATCATTGTCTCCTCCGGTGCGGTGGCCGCGGGCATGGGGCCGCTGGGCCTGACCACGCGCCCCACCGATTTGGCCACCAAGCAGGCTGCCGCCGCGGTGGGCCAGGTTCACCTCGCCTACGAGTGGGGCGTGTCCTTTGCTCGCTATAACCGCACCATTGGGCAGGTGCTGCTGACCGCGTCGGACGTCGGCAAGCGCGATCGCGCCCGCAACGCTCAGCGCACCATTGATCGCCTGCGTCAGTTGCGCACGGTGCCGATCGTTAATGAGAATGACACCGTTGCGACGTCCGAGATGCATTTCGGCGATAACGACCGCCTTTCCGCGCTCGTGGCCAACCTCGTCGGCGCGGACGCGCTCTTCCTTTTCTCCGACGTGGACGGTCTCTACGACAAGAACCCCGCGGAGCCCGATGCCAAGTTCGTGGAGGAGGTGCGCACCGGCAAGGACCTCAAGGCGGTCGTTGCTGGCGACGGCGGCAAGGTCGGCACCGGCGGTATGGCCACGAAGGTCTCCGCTGCTCGCCTGGCCACGCGCGGCGGCATCCCGGTGCTGTTGACCTCGGCGGACAATATTGGGCAGGCGCTTGACGACGCCTCCGTAGGCACCGTCTTCCACACCCGTGAGGAGCGCCGCCTGTCCGCATGGAAGTTCTGGGCATTGTATTGTGCAGATACTGGCGGCTCCTTGCGCCTCGACGAGGGCGCCATGGAAGCCGTGGTCCGTGGCGGAAACTCCCTGTTGGCCGTGGGCATCACGGATATCAAGGGTGAGTTCAGCGCCGGTGAGATCGTGGACATCATGGGCCCCAAGGGCCAGGTCATCGGCCGCGGTGAAGTGGGCTATGACTCCGCCACGCTGCGCAACCTGCTGGGCAAGCACACCGAGGAGCTCCCGGAAGATATGCGCCGTCCTGTTGTCCACGCCGATTACCTGTCCAATTTCGCGTCCCGAGTTTGATGCGTTATTTCATGGGCCCCGATGTGTGGGCAGCAACCGTGGCAGATATCGACGCTGCTGGGCACGAGCGCGTCGGGAGCTTGGAGGAGGCGGAGGTCTTTGTCAACACCGCCTCGGATCCAGCGCAGACCCCGGAGATTCCGGAGAATATCCAGTGGGTGCAATACTGCTTCACCGGGGTCAACCGCCATATTGATGCCGGACTCATCCGGCGGGACGGGCTCCCGTGGTGCAACTCCGCCGGCGCTTTTGCCAAGCCCGTGGCGGAATCCGCGCTGGGGCTGATGCTCTCCCAAGCACACCACCACAAGGCCTTCGCCCTGGCGAAGTCGTGGTCGGTGGCGCGCGAGCTCGATGAATCCCAAGCCTGGCTCTATGACCAGCAGGGGCCAACGCGCGTGCTCATCGTGGGCGCGGGAGGCATCGGGAAGCAGCTCATGGCCTATCTCGCGCCTTTCGGCGCGCACATCACCGCGATGAACCGCTCGGGCCGCCCGGTGGACGGCGCGGACGTAACACTGCCGATTGAGCGCGTCGACGAAGCATGGGGCGAGGCGGATTTCGTTGTGAGCATCCTGCCGGCGACGGCCGCCACGGAAGCACTCTTTGATGCCGCTGTGTTCCGCGCCATGAAGCACTCGGCGGTGTTTATCAACGTCGGCCGCGGCAGCACCGTAGTGACTGACGATCTTGTGGACGCACTGCGCACGGGCGAGATTGCCGGAGCGGGCCTCGAGGTCATGGACCCGGAGCCGCTTCCGGATGGCCACCCGCTCTATGAGCTCCCCAACGCCACGCTGACCCCGCACATGGCGGCTTCGGAGCACGTGGCCCAGTACCACTTGGGTGCTATCTTCAATGCCAACGCCGCCGCGTGGGAGCGCGGCGAGGAAATGCCCACGCGCGTCGACCCGGACGCCGGATACTAACAAGGAGGATGTTCTTGAAGTACGCCATCGAACCACACCCTTGGGAGGAGACCATCGAGGTGCTCGATGCCGCGGGCTTTGAGCGCGCCCCGCTTGATGAGGCCTCCTTCCTCATCTACACCGGTAATGGCACTGATTTCCCGGACCCGCTGCCGGAGAACATCGGTTTTGTGCAGATTCCCTCTGCGGGCGTGGATCACGTCTTGGATGCCATGAAGACAACCACCGTGCCGTGGTCGAACGCGGCTGGTGTGTATGACAACACGGTGGCGGAATCCACCATCGCTCTGCTCCTGGCGCAGCTGCACGCGCATCGCCGCGTTAATGGCACGTTTGATTCCTATGCAGAGATGGAGGCTCACACCTCCTACCTCTACGACGATAAGACGGTGGCCATTATTGGTGCCGGTGGCATTGGCAAGCGTCTGATCAGCATGCTCTCCGGTTTCGGGCCGCGCATCATCGCGGTCAACCGCTCCGGCAACCCGGTCGAGGGCGCGGAGGAGACTTACCCGATTTCCCAGGTGGACAAGGTCTGGCCGAAAGCGGATTACTTCGTTCTCATCGCGCCGCTTACCCCGGAGACCCGCCACATGGTGGATGCGGAAGCTTTCCAGCAGATGCCGAATCACGCGGTGGTGGTTAACGTGGGCCGCGGCCCGCTCATCAAGACCGAGGACCTCGTTGCGGCACTGGAGGCAGGGGAGATCGCGGGTGCGGCACTCGACGTCACCGACCCAGAGCCGCTCCCAGAGGATCACCCGCTGTGGCAGGACAAACGCGTGGTTATTACCCCGCACATCGCTAACACGCAGCGCTCCGTGCGTGAGAAGATTGGTGCGCACACCATCAAGGTGGCCGAGGCCTTCGCGGCGGGGGAGGAGCTGCCCACGCTGGTTGACCGAAAGGCAGGTTATTAATGGAGAACCCCGATATCCGCGTTGGCGATGCTGAGCGTTCCGCGGCCCTGGAACAACTGAGCCAGCACTTCGTCAACGGCACGTTAGGCCCCGATGAGTTTGAGCAGCGTACCGGCGAGGCCGCCGCAGCGCGCACGCGTGGGGACGTCGCAAAGCTCTTTGCGGACCTGCCGGAGCTTTCCACCCCCAGCGCCACAACACCCGCACGCCGCCACGAGGCGGAGCTGGAGGATATGCTTTCCCGCGGACGCAAGGTGCAGATAGTGGATTCCGTCATCTGGTCGGTGGCGATGATCGTGCTCTTCCTGGGCCTCTTCGTCTTTGACTGGAGCTATTTCTGGATCTCTCCCGTCATTGCATTCTTCGCTTCCTGGGCTGCGCGCGGGGTGCTGAAGTTCAGCGAGTCGGATGAAGAGCTCTTCGATGAGCTTTCCGAAGGCGAGAAGAAAAAGCGCGCCGAGCGCCTGCGTGCCGCGGCCGAGCGCCGCCGCGAGCTCGAGGCCTAACCCAAGGCCGATCCGCTCCCATAGCTGCACAAAATCCCTGACAAGCGGGCAGACCTTCCGTACGCTGGTATGGCATGAGCAACACCGAACGTGAAGAAGTTCTGTCCAAAGCCCGCGCCGCCAAGGCGGTGGCGCCACAGTTCGCGCAGCTGCCCACCCCGCGCAAGAATGAAATCCTCAACCGCGCCGCTGAGAATCTGATTGCGCACACCGAGGACATCCTCGCTGCTAACAAGCTTGATATCGAGGCTGGCCGCGCCAATGGCATGTCCGAGTCCCTCATCGACCGCCTGTCGCTGGACGCCACCCGCATCGAGGGCATTGCCGGCGGCTTGCGCCAGGTAGCCTCCCTCCAGGACCCGGTAGGGGAGATCCTGCAGGGCCGCACCATGGATAACGGCATCCAGATGAAGCAGGTGCGCGTCCCACTCGGCGTGATGGGCATGGTCTACGAGGCCCGTCCGAACGTTACCGTTGACGCCTTCGGCCTGGCGCTGAAGTCCGGCAACGTGCCGCTGCTGCGCGGTTCCAAGTCCGCGAAGAACTCCAACGCCAAGCTCGTGGAGCTACTCCAAGACACCCTCGTGGAGTTCGATCTGCCGCGCGAAGGCGTGCAGCTTCTGCCCTGTGAGACCCATGATTCCGTGCAGGATCTCATCACCGCCCGCGGCTTGGTGGACCTGGTCATCCCGCGCGGCGGCGCGCGCCTTATCAACGCCGTGGTGGAAAACGCCACCGTCCCCGCCATCGAGACCGGCACCGGCAATTGCCACTTCTACGTCGATGCCTCCGCGGACCTGGACAAGGCCATCGACATGGTGATCAACGGCAAGACCCGCCGCACCTCGGTGTGCAATGCCACGGAGGGCGTGCTGATCGACGCCGCGCTGGACGCCGCTGCCAAACTCCGCATCATCACCTCCCTCCAAGAAGCAGGGGTCACCATCCACGGTGATGTCAAGGAGCTCGAAGCCTTCGGAGTTAAGGACGCCGTGGAGGCTACCGACGAGGAATGGCGCGAGGAATTCCTGTCCATGGATATCTGCGCCAAGGTGGTCGATGGTGTCAACGGCGCCATCGCGCACATCGCTGAGTACACCACCGGCCATACCGAAGCCATTGCGGCCCAGGACGCTGACGTGCTGCTGACCTTCGCCAACGAGGTGGATGCCGCAGCGGTCATGCTTAACGCCTCCACTGCTTTTACTGATGGCGAGGTCTACGGCATGGGAGCGGAAATCGGCATCTCCACCCAGAAGCTGCACGCGCGCGGCCCGATGGCACTGCCGGAGCTGACGTCTACCAAATGGGTGCTGCAGGGCACCGGCCAGACCCGCCCCTAGAACCAGCTCGAAAAAGCTACTCGAAAGCTACTCGAAAAGAATTTTTCGAGTCTGACCTGCACAAAACACTTTACTCGAAAACTTTTCGAGTAGAGTGTTTCGCCTTGTGCAGGGTTCGTGCTGCGCGGCGAAGGAGGACTGGGTACTCTAAAGCGCGGTAATAGCAAAGAACTGATTGGTGCCTTCCTCTCATGCTGTCCCGCATTGCTTCCTCCGTCGCCGCCGCCGTCGTGGCCGCGGCCACTCTCATCGTCCCCCACACCATTTCTGCACCCGCCGCGCATGCCGACGAACAGTGCCCCGCCGTGGTGGTCGTCGCCGCGCGCGGCTCCGGCCAGAACGGCCAAATCTACCCCACGCAGTATTCCAACCAGGGTGGCCGAGCCTCCAATGGGTGGGAGGGCGAATCCATCCGCGCCATGCTGCAGGGTGCCGAGGTGCGCTACCAAGCCACTCACGGCGGCAACTCGCTGATGAAGGACGTCTACGTGCTGGGGCTGGAGCCGCAATACTACCCGGCGACGTACCCGGAATACTCTGTTCCGAACGCGTCGGTTCCGAACACCGCGGCTGACCTCGTGCGCTTGGCCACGCAGTACGCCAACCCGGTCATCAACACCGCGGTCTCCGCCATCAACCAGTTCATGTACTCGGTCCAGACCGGCAGGCGCGGCGTTACCAGCGCGGTCAATAACTACGAAGCTTCCACAGGCTGCCATCCGCAATACATCCTCTCCGGCTACTCCCAAGGGGCCATGGTCCTGTCCAACCACGAGCTGGAGTTGGCACACCGCGGCCAGCTTGCTGGTGTCGTGACCTTCGGTAACCCGCTGACCCGCGCCGGGGATCCGGCCGTTGTCGGCGCGACCCAGGGCGCGGGCGGCCCGATGGGCTACTTCCCGCAGATGCGCGCCAACGTCAGCCGCGTGGACTACTGTTTGCCGCTCGACGCCGTGTGCGATCTTTCCGCCAACACCCTTTACGCCGCGCAGCCCACCGGGGGTTCCCACGGCCAGTACTTCTTCACCAACCACCAGTGGGATACCCAGGTCTACGATTCCATTGGCCGAATGGTGGATGACGTTCGTTTCCGCTAAACAGGAAAGGGTGAAGTCTCTTTCCTTATCTCTTGCCATTGCCACCACCGTGCTCGGCGCGGCAGCCTCGGTGATGAGTGCGCCCGCGGCCTCGGCGGGTGGCGTTGAAACCTGCCCTGAGACCGTGGTGCTCGTCGCGCGCGGTTCGGACCAGAACGAGGAACAAGGCGAATACGTGGGCCCGCAGCGCTACTCAGAGCAGGCGCCAGAATCCACGGGTTTTGAGGGGCGCAACTTTGCTGCGCTGTTTCACCAGGTCGAGCAGCGTCATCCAGGCGCTATGGATGGCGTGTACGTGCTGGCGCTGGATCCGGAGGCATACCCTGCGGCCATGAACCTGCCGCCATTGGCACAGGAGGGCGAGGATTTAAGCCCACTTCAGCTGGTGCAGCGGGCGCTCGGGATCCTTCAGCAGCACTCTCTTGGGGAGATGGCGTATTCGGTGACGCTGGGGGCCATCGATAGTCTGCGTACTGGTGCCCGCAATGCCCCGAAGGTGGTAGACAACTATGAGGCGACCACCGGTTGCCGCCCACAGTGGGTAGCTGCCGGCTACTCGCAAGGAGCGCTTGTTGCAACGAGCGTGGAGGGCTATTTGGCCGAAACCGGGCGCCTGCACGCCATGCTCACCTTCGGCAACCCGCTTCACCAGGTCCCGTGGGCTAAAAACCGCGCCGGGCTCCCAGGGAATCGCTTTGTCGATTACTGCCTAGACGGTGATTTCGTGTGCGACTTTTCCCTCGACGCCGCCAACCGCGCTTTAGCCACCAAAGCGGAGCGTCACGCCTCCTATTTCTTGGGGGAGCCTTCCGGGCAGGACGTGCAGGTCATTGATGCGGTGGCCGGTATACTCACCAGCCATGACTAGTCCACAACGCATCGGCATCATGGGTGGCACCTTCGACCCCATCCATAATGGTCACCTCGTCGCCGCCAGCGAGGTAGCCCACCGCTTCCGCCTCGACACGGTGGTCTTCGTGCCCACCGGCCAGCCCTGGCAAAAGGCCGATAAGCAGGTCACCGCCACCGAGCACCGGTACCTGATGACCATGGTGGCCACGGCGTCGAACCCGCGTTTTACCGTCTCGCGTGTGGACATTGACCGCGAGGGGCCCACGTACACCATCGATACGTTGCGTGATTTGCGCGGAATTTTCCCAGATGCCGAACTCTTCTTCATTACTGGTGCCGACTCGGTGGCGTCCATCATGAGTTGGCGCAACTGGGAAGAGATGCTGGAGATGGCCCATTTCGTTGGCGTTACTCGTCCCGGCTATGAGCTGCGCAAAGACATGCTGCCGGAGGATTCGCAGGATGACATCGAGCTGATTGAGATCCCCGCCATGGCCATTTCCTCCACCGATTGCCGCGCCCGCGCCCAGCAGGGCCAGCCGGTGTGGTACCTCGTACCCGATGGGGTAGTGCAATACATTGCCAAGAACCACCTTTATGGCCCGCACCCGGAAAAGCCCCTGTAGCCTCCGCGCGTCCTTGAGGGGGAATTCGACTAGGAAAATGAGCCTTGTCGTGTAAGACTAGAGTTCTTAAGAAAACGTAACTGTGTAGGGATTGTCATGTCGATTACTGATGAAGCACGCCAGATGGCGGAAACCGCCGCCTTGGCTGCGGATGAAAAGCTGGCCACCAACATCGCCGCTATTGACGTTTCCGACGTGCTGGCGATTACCGAGGTCTTCGTCTTGGCCTCCGCCGATACCGAGCGCCAGGTGGGGTCCATCGTGGAGGAAGTTGAAGACGAGCTGACCAAGAAGGGCTTTGAACCCAAGCGCCGCGAAGGCAATCGTGAGAACCGTTGGGTCCTGCTCGATTACGGCCCCATCGTGGTCCACGTCCAGCGCAACGATCAGCGCGAGTTCTACGGCCTAGACCGCCTGTACCACGACTGCCCGCTTCTCGACATCCCCGGTCTGGACACCCCGGAACGCCCCGGCGAGTGGTCTGATGAAGTCAACCCGCGCGATGTTGAATCGATCGATGAGATTCCCCTGGCCCAGCCAGAGCCGGAAGACGACGAATTATGACCCGCCGCCTCCTCCTCATCCGCCACGGCCAGACCACCTACAACGCCACCGGCCGGATGCAGGGGCACTTGGACACCGAGCTATCAGAGGTAGGCTACTCGCAGGCGCGCGCGGCTGCTGACCTGCTCGAGGGCAAAGACATCACCGCGATCCTCTCCTCGGATCTCATCCGTGCCCGCGACACCGCGGAGATCATCGCTCGTCAGTTGGGGCTTGAGGTGTCCGTCGATAAGCGCCTGCGCGAAACCCACCTGGGTGAGTGGCAGGGGATGACATCGGCTGAAGTGGACGAGCAGTTTCCCGGGGCACGTGCGCTGTGGCGCCACGACCCCACCTGGGCCCCGCCCCAGGGTGAGAGCCGCGTCGACGTGGCTAACCGCGCGCGCCCCGTTATTGATGAGCTCATGCAGAAACATCCGCAGTGGGATGAGGGTGCGGTGCTTGTCGTCGCGCACGGCGGTGCTATTTCCGCGCTGACCTGCCACCTTTTAGGCCTTGAGCACCACCAGTATGGAATCCTCTCCGGGTTGAAGAATACCCACTGGTCGCAGCTGACCGCGCGGCCCGAATTCGATGCCGCTCGTCCGCTGTCCCCGCTGCAATTCACCCCGGAGAACGTCGCCCGCGCCCAGTGGTACTTCGACGGCTGGAACATGGGCGGTGCCGTCGTTGGTGGTGCAGGGGCGGACGTCTAGTGATTCGCGTCGTCACCGATTCTGCCGCAGGGCTGCCGGCGGAGATCGTCGAGGAGCTCGGCATCTGCGTCGTCGACTTGCACGTCATGGAAAGCCACGGCAAGGACGGCGCGGAGCTGTCCACCTCGGGTCTGACTGCCCTCGAATTGGCCGCTTTATACGGCCGTCAGATGGAGCGCTCCGGCGATGACGGGGTGCTGGCCATTCACCTCTCGAAGGAGCTGTCCTCGACGTGGTCGGCGGCGGTGACTGCCTCCGGCGTTTTCCCCGATACCGTGCGTGTTATCGATTCCGGTACCGCCGGCATGGCGATGGGCGCGGCTGCGATGGCGGCGGCCAAGCTTGCCCAGGAAGGCGCTTCACTCGACGAGTGCTATGCCGCAGCCATCAATACCCTTGAGCGCGGGCACACCTGGGTCTATCTCAACTCAACGGAGGAGCTTCGCCGTTCCGGGCGCATGTCTGCGGCCACGGCGATGCTGTCCACCGCGCTGCTCGCTACCAAACCCATCATGGCCATCCAAGGCGGCAAGCTGGAGATGGTGGGCAAGACCCGCACCCAAACTAAGGCCTTTACCAAGCTCGTGGACCTGGTGGCCTCCCGCGCGGAGGGCAATCCGGCGTTCATCGCGGTGCAGTACAACGAGGATAAGGTTTCGGCCCGCCGGCTGGAGGACTTGCTGCGCTTGGCGCTGCCGGATTCTTCCTTCATGCTGGTGCCGCTTACCGACGTCCTCTCCGTCCACGTCGGCCCTGGGGCCATCGGCGTCTCCGCGGTCTTTAGCTGACGGCGGAGCCGAGCTAAAGACGTTGTTGATGCCTTCAACAAGTTATCCACAGGCTGCGGCTTAAGCCCTCGACGGGGGTGAGGGCGCTGCGTAGCGTCGCGGGCATGAATGCCATTGCTGATCGCCTCCGTGACCTCACCCGCCCAACCGGCGAAGAAGAACTGCTCAACGTCGATTTCCCGCGCGTGCGCGTGCCACCCTGGCTGGCGCTTGTCGCGGCGGGCGTGGCCGGCGTTGCGCTCCTGGCCTGGCTGGGGATGAGCCGTAGTGCGGAGAACCCCTATGAGGTGGCCGCGCCGAGCAGCGAGGTAGCGGCCGATATCGTGGTCTCTGTCGTGGGGGAGGTAGAGCAGCCGGGCCTGGTGACCTTGGCGCCGGGTGCGCGCATCAACGACGCCCTCGAGGTGGCGCGCCCGCGCGTGCCCACCGATAACCTCAACCTGGCGCAGAAGCTTAACGACGGCGAACAGTTCACCGTCGGTGCTCCTGCCGCTGCCCCGGGTGCTGCTGACGATGGCACTATCTCCCTCAACTCGGCTTCCGCCGAAGAGCTCACCGAGCTTCCCGGGGTGGGGCCGGCCACGGCCGCGGCGATCATCGCGCATCGCGAGGAGGTCGGCAGCTTCACCACGGTGGAGCAGCTCATGGATGTCTCCGGCATTGGTCCGGCGAAGTTTGCGCAGCTGAAGGATAAGGTCCGTCCGTGAGAGAACTGCGGCTCGTGCCCGCCGCGGTGGTGGCGTGGTTGGCCACGCTCTCAGTGCTTTTCGGCCACCCGTGGCTGTTGTGCGGGCTCGTGCTTTTCGCTTTCGCGCGCGGTCAGTGGCGCGGGCAGGGCATTTTATGTGCGGCGAGCGGAGTCATCTTCGCCGCCCTGGCTTATGTGCGCTCGGTGCGCGCCGCGGGCTTTCACTTCGGCTCGGAGGTGACGGGAAAGCTTGCCGCCGATCCGGTTCAGACGGCATCCGGGTGGATGGTGCGCCTGCGCGTGCCGGGCTACCCGGCGCAGCTGCCGGTCTTCCTCAAAGAAAAACCGGAGGCCTTTGGCGGCTCGCTGGTGACGGTGCACGGTCACCCCGGCCCCTCGGATCAGGTTGGCGTGGGTACAACCGTCTTTAGTGGCGAGCTCACCGCGCACGCCCATAGCTGGACGGCAGCGGTGGCAGAAAACTTCCGCGCCGTGTGCGATAACGGCCTCATCCCCGGCATGGTGCTGGGCGATACCAGCCTGCAAAGCCCCGAGGACAAGCAGCTCTACATCGATACCGGGCTATCGCATTTGAGCGCCGTGTCCGGATCCAACGTTGCCATCGTGTGCACCGCGGCCGCGTTGGTGGTGTCGGGGCAGCGGGTGCGGGTGGGGGCGTCGGCAAGCGCGTTGGCGTTATTCGTAGCGCTGGTGGGGTGGGAGCCCTCCGTCCAACGCGCCACCGTCGCCGGGCTGGCGGGTCTAGTAGCGGTGCTGAACTCTTCGAGGATGGAACCGCTGCACGCGCTGTCCCTCGGGGTGCTCTTCCTACTGGCGGCGGATAGCGACCTAGCCGTCAGCTTCGGCTTCGCGCTTTCCGTGGCGGCCACCGCCGGCATCGTGGTGCTCAGCCCCCTGTTGCTGCGGGTACTGGGGACTGGCATCGTTGCGCGAGCCTTCGCTGTGGCCATTGCCGCGGATATCGTGACCATGCCGCTCATCGCGTTGATGACCGGGCGGGTCTCGGTGGTTTCTGTGATTGCTAACGTGCTGGTGGCGCCTGTCGTGCCGGTCATCACCGTCGTGGGTCTCATCGCCGCCGCGCTCGCGCAGGTGGGGCTGGGCAGGCCGCTTGTTATCCTCATCGAACCGCTGGCGGATTGGATCCACCTCGTTGCCTCTTCCATGCCGGTGACCACCGTGGCGGCGGGGCCCATTGCGATGCTCCTTCTCTGTGGGTGGGTCATTGCGGCGTTGCTAAGATGACAGGCATGTCTTCAGCCCCCGTGCACCTCATTCTCGGCGATGATGAATTCCTGGCCGAGCGCGCCCGCCTGAGTATCCAACACGGCGAGGTAACCAAGCTCAAGGCCTCCGAGGTCAGCGAAGGCGAAATCCTGGAAGCCACCAGCCCCTCCTTGTTCGGGGAGGACCGCGTCATCGTCATCAGCGACGTGGAGAGGGCCGGCAAAGAGGTCACGAAGATCCTCCTTGACGCCTGCTCCAACCCGATGCCCGGCATCACGCTCATCCTGCTGTATTCGGTGACGGCGAAGACGCTGAAGAAAAAGAAGAAGCCGCCGGAGCTCATCGCGGCGCTGCGCAAGACGGCCGAGGTGCACGAGGTCTTTTCCCTTTACCCGAATGAGCTCGCGCAGTGGGCTACGCGTGAGTTCGCCTCGCACGGCGTGCGCCCAACCCCGGATGTGGTGCAGGCGCTTCTCGACGGCGTCGGCTCCGACCTCCGCGAACTCGCCTCCGCCATCTCGCAGCTGGTCTTCGACACAGGCGGCAAGGTGACCCGCGAGGCGGTGCACGCGTACTACGTGGGCGTGGCCGAGGTGGCCAATTGGGATATTGCGGATGCTGCTGTGGCCGGCCGCGTGGAGGCGGCGGTGTCCACGTGCCGCCGCGCGCTGCAGTTGGGGGCGAGCCCGGTGGCCATCGCTTCGACGCTGGCGAACAAGGTGGGCAACATCGCACGCCTCTATACCGCGCGCGGGGACCAGTATTCCCTGGCCTCCCAAACCGGCATGGCGCCCTATGCCATCAAGCTCACCCAGCCGGTGGCGCGGCGCTGGTCGGGGGAGAATATCACTAAGGCCGTGATCCTCATGTCGGAGCTGGATGCCGCGGTTAAGGGCCAGGGCGGGGACGAGGACTTCGCCATCGAGGCGGCCGTTAAGCGGGTGGCGGAGCTGGCGCGCTAGACTAACCCTCCATGGATGACATCCAGAACTTTGCCACCAAGCTTTTTGATTTTGCCCGCAACGGCGATGCCACGCTGCTCGAGTACATCAAGCAGGGCGTCAACGTCGACATGGTGAACCAGGACGGGCAGTCCTTCATCATGCTCGCCGCCTACCACGGCCATACGGAGCTGGTGCGCCAGCTCGCCGCAGCGGGGGCCGACGTCAACCTCCTCAACGATCGCGGCCAGTCGCCACTGGCCGGAGCGATTTTCAAGAAAGAGGACGCGGTGATCGACGCGCTTCTCGACGCCGGCGCCGACCCCTCCGCCGGCCAGCCTAATGCCCTTGACTCGGCCCGCATGTTCGGCCGCGAGGACCTTCTCGAGCGCCTGTCATGAGCTGGTCCGCGTTTGCGGCCATCCTCTTGATGAACCTCGTCGGTGCGGCAGCGCCCGGCCCCGACATCGTGCTGGTCACGCGCTATGCCACGCGCTCGCGCCGCCACGCCATCGCGGCGGCGACGGGCATTCAAGTCGGCGTGCTGTTCTGGTGCACGCTGACCGTGTTTGGCGCGGCCGCCCTGCTGACCGCCTTCCCGGGAGTTCTCTCCCTGATTCAGGTGATTGGCGGTTGCTTCCTCGTCTTCATGGGCGTGCTGTCCATTCGCTCCGGGCTGGAGCTGCGCAAGCAGCCGCCGGTGGATGAGGAGGAGGCCGCCGCCCGCTTGGGTTCGGTGGGCAAGGTCTTCCGCACGGGGTTGGCCACCAACCTGTCCAACCCCAAGATCGTGCTCTTCCTCGCCGCTATGGTCGCCCCGCTGTTGCCGCCGCACCCGCCGGTGTGGGTATCGGTGGCGCTGGTGCTGAGCTTGTCGTTGTCGAGCTACCTGCTCTTCGTCTTCCTCTCGACGGTCATTTCTACCCGCGCGATTCGCCGCCGCCTCCTCGTCGCAGGCCCGTGGATCGACATCGCCTCTGGCGTTTTCTTCGTGGTGGCTGGCTGCGCCCTGGTGTGGGCCGGCATCCAGGCCGCCTAGGCCTGGTTGAGGAGCTCCGCCAGCCACTGCGACCACGCCGCGACCGTGCCGGAGCGGCGGCGCAGGGTCGTATCGTTGAGCCCCAGATTAGCCGCGCGCATGAAGACCATTGCCTCTTCTTTATTCACCGCTCGGCGGGTAGTCACGACGTGCTGCACCATGTCCCGGAGCACCGGCCGGGAGGCCAGCGCCTCGATGAGGGTGAGGTTGCGTTCATCGCGCGTGCCGCTCAGTTTGCTTAGGCCTAAGTAGCGGGCGGCGTTGGTGTAATAATCCGCCTGGCGCGGGGTAAAACCAAATTCCTCGGGCATCTCTGCTTTGTCCACTGGGTTCTCCAGCAGGCTGATGACCCGCGCGAAGGAGTCCGCCTGCGGGAAAGGAACGCGAGTGCCCTCGACCTGCGTGCGCGCCAGCACCGCGCGCACCGTCGCCTCAGTTACGCCAGACTCGCCCAAAACATAGCGCGCCGCGCTGACCAGCTCGATGCTGCGGAAGTCCTCCGGCTGCCTAAACGCGTAGCGGTAGAAGTGGAAGATGCCGTTGGAGTAGACCACGTAGACCGGCACCACTTCCTTCTCCAAGGCCAGCGAGAAGCGCCGGAAAGGGAAGTAGAGCTGGCGGATGTTGAAGTCGGGGGAGAGGTGGTTCTTCGCCTCCACGAGCACGAGGTGCTCGGCGGACTCGAAGCCGGCATCAATCTCCATCTGGGCGCGGTCCACCACCACGTCGCGCCCGCCGATACGCATGGGCAGAGTGAGCGTCGACATGCGCCCGCTGACCGTCGGCACCAGCTCACCGCCCAGAAAATCATCGAGCATGCCGCTTAAGCTCGCCGCGGTGAGTGCGGCGGCCTCCGAGGTCAGGTTCTCGAAGTCAATGGACTTAATGTGGCGGGGAACCGGCATTGACTTCAGCGGCCCGGCTTGCTCCGGGAAAGGCTGGTACAGGTCAAAGCGGCCAATGAGATAGGCATCGCGGCGAATTGGCAGCATGGATAACCCGTGCTCTCGAAAGACCTCGGGGCGCGCTGCCGAAAAGTCATGCTTGGCCATCAACCGTGGCTCGCGGCCCGATAGCTCCTTAATCTTCGCGGCGGGCAATATCGCGAAACCCTGGTCCGCGATGTCGGCGGCGATGTGAGGGTAGACGAGGTCCCAAGCGGCGTCGTTAAGCATAATTGCGCACGAGCACCTCATCGACCTTGCCGCGCTTCGAGGCCACGGAATTGACCGCGCGCGTGGCACCCACAATGTCGATGCGGTAGTCCGCGTACAACTCCTTGATGAAGTCCGTCGCCGAATTCGACAGCAGGAACTTCACCCCGCGGGCGTTGAGGTCGTCGCAGGTTTCCTTCAGCCGAATCTGGTCCGCGCGGCCAAAACCACCCGACTGGTAGCCGGTGAAATTACTCGTGGGGTTGACCGGATCATAGGGCGGATCGAAGTAGACGAAATCCCCCTCGTTGGCCTCCACCGCAGCGTAGTCGCCGTTATAAAACGTCACGTCGTGGGTGGACAAGTACTCCGAGACTGCGCGCAGATTGGGCTCATCGCAAATCTTCGGGTTGGCATAGCGGCCAAACGGGGCATTGAACTGGCCGGCGTTATTCACCCGGTAAAGCCCGTTGTAGCAGGTCTTATTCAAATAAATCGTGCGGGCAGCCCGTTCGACAGGGCTTAAGTGCGCAAAACCCGGCTCACGGTCGCGGGCGCGCATCTCGTAGAAGAAATCCGAATCATTCGGATAGCCCTTTAACAGGGCGATGAGCTCGTCCACGTTATCGCGGACCACCTCGTAGACGGTGATGAGCTCGGTGTTCAGGTCATTAACCCGGGCGCGCTCGGGCGCCAAAGAAAAAAGGACCGCTCCGCCGCCCAAGAAAGGCTCGACATAAGTGTCGAAGCTCTCGGGCAGCACGGAGTGGATAACGGGCAGCAGTTGACGCTTTCCCCCGACCCACTTCAGGAGCGGTTTCATTTAGGCCATCTTGTTGAAGGCGGTGGCCATGCCGGACTTCTTGTTAGCCGCGGTGTTGCGGTGGAAGACGCCCTTAGACACGGACTTGTCCAGTGCGCGGGAGGCAACGCGCAGCTGCTTCTCGGCTGCAGCCTTGTCGCCAGCGGCGACGGCCTCACGGAACTTGCGGATCTCGGTACGCACGGCGGAGCGTACGGACTTGTTGCGCTGACGAGCCTTCTCGTTGGTTAGGATGCGCTTCTGCTTGGACTTGATGTTTGCCATCTTTATACCTCTTAGAGTCGTAGGAATGTGCAACCGAGGAAGGCGGACCCAAGGTCCTGACCGCCAGCGTGCCCCGGCATCCCAAAAAATTTAGCAGGGCGCGGGCCGAATCCCCAAATCAGGCCCAGTGATAACGCGAGCGTAGCCGGTTGGCAATGCGTTCGAAGCGGCGTTCTGGGAAGAGTGTGCCTTGCCGGCGGCATTGTTCCTCGGAGATTTCCAGCACGCGGTCCATCCGCACCCAGCACTGCCGGCCGGATTCGTCCCATTCGCCGGTGCCGATATCGAGCCATTCCTCCTTGTTGGCGTGGCCCGGGTTGGAGGAGATGAGCAGGCCCAGCACGGTGGTGCGCGTGCGCGAGACAATCAGCACGGCGCGCTCGCGCGGCGGGGATTGCTTGCCATCCGAGGGCGCCCATACCCACACGACTTCCCCGGAGTCTGCCTGCCCGTCCATGTCGGGGGTGAAGAAGACGCTGCGCGGGTGGGCGTCGGCACACTCGACGCGAATGTCGGCGGCTTTGCGGGGTTCCGTCACGGAATCATTCTGGTTTAGTCCTAGGCCTTCGGTGATGCGCTCGAGACCGACGTCGACAGGCTCAGGGCCTCCGATACCGAGAATGCGTGCCAACCTAGACATGTCGTCTATTCTAAACACATGTCTACAAACTTCGCGGCCACTACGTTTACGGATCCGTCCAAGATCCGAAACTTTTGCATTATCGCCCACATCGACCACGGCAAGTCGACGCTGGCTGATCGCATCCTGCAGTTGTCGCAGGTGGTGGAGGAGCGCGACATGCGCGACCAATACCTCGACAACATGGATATCGAGCGTGAGCGCGGCATCACCATTAAGGCGCAGAACGTGCGCCTGCCCTGGATTCCTCAATCTGGTGCCATGAAGGGGGAGGAGATCGTCATGCAGATGATCGACACTCCCGGCCACGTGGACTTTACCTACGAGGTCTCGCGCGCGCTCGAAGCCTGTGAGGGCGCCATCCTGCTTGTCGACGCCGCCCAAGGCATCGAAGCCCAAACCCTGGCCAACCTCTACCTGGCCATGGAAAATGACCTGGAGATCATCCCGGTCCTCAACAAGATTGACCTGCCGGCAGCCGATCCGGAGAAGTACGCCCTGGAGATTGCCCACATCATCGGCTGTGAGCCGGAAGAGGTGTTGCGCGTTTCCGGCAAGACCGGCGAGGGCGTGCCGGAGCTGCTGGATAAGGTGGCGGAGCTTATCCCGGCACCGACGTCCGAGTTCGGCGAGGATGCCCCGGCCCGCGCGATGGTCTTCGACTCCGTTTACGACACCTACCGTGGCGTGGTGACCTATATCCGCATGATGGACGGCAAGCTGACCCCGCGCCAGAAGGTCACCATGATGGCCACGGGTACCAACCATGAGCTGCTGGAGGTGGGCATTGTCAGCCCGACCATGCAGAAGTGTAAGGGGCTGGGCCCGGGTGAGGTGGGCTACCTGATTACTGGCGTGAAGAACGTGCGTGAGACCAAGGTGGGTGACACGATTACGTGGGCGTCGAATGGCGCGAGCGAGCCGCTCAAGGGCTATGCCGACCCGAACCCTATGGTCTACTCCGGCCTGTTCCCCATCTCCCAGGCAGACTTCCCGGACCTGCGTGATGCGCTGGAGAAACTGCAGCTTAACGACGCCTCCCTCACCTTCGAGCCCGAGACCTCCGTCGCCCTAGGCTTCGGCTTCCGCTGTGGCTTTTTAGGCCTGCTGCACATGGAAATCACGCGCGACCGTTTGGAGCGCGAGTTTGGCTTGGACTTGATTTCCACCGCCCCGTCGGTGACCTACCGCGTGGTGGCGGAGGATGGCGAGGAGTCCATGGTGCACAATCCGTCGGACTGGCCCAGTGGCAAGCTGCGTGAGGTTTATGAGCCGATTGTGAAGATGACCATCATCGTGCCGGAGGAATTTGTGGGCTCGACGATGGAGCTGTGCCAGTCCAAGCGCGGCCAAATGGGCGGCATGGACTACCTGTCTGAGGACCGCGTGGAGCTGCGCTACACCATGCCGCTGGGTGAAATCATCTTCGACTTCTTCGACATGTTGAAGTCCCGCACCAAGGGCTATGCTTCCCTCAACTATGAGGAGGCCGGCGAGCAGCTGGCGGACCTGGTGAAGGTGGATATCCTGCTTAACGGTGATCCGGTGGATGCCTTCTCTGCGATTGTGCACCGCGATTCCGCGCAATGGTATGGCAATAAGATGACGAAGAAGCTCAAGGAGCTCATCCCACGCCAGCAATTCGAGGTGCCCGTCCAGGCGGCGATTGGTTCGAAGATCATCGCGCGTGAAAATATCCGAGCGATGCGCAAGGACGTGTTGGCCAAGTGCTACGGCGGCGATATTTCCCGTAAGCGCAAGCTGCTGGAGAAGCAGAAGGCCGGTAAGAAGCGCATGAAGTCCATCGGTTCTGTTTCGGTGCCGCAGGAGGCCTTCGTCGCGGCGCTGTCCACGGACGCTGAATAAGGAAGCCGTCGCCCATAGCACGGCATCGGGCCTGCAAAAACATCAGCGTGGTCACGGCCGGCACTGGTTGCACTGACGGCGCAGGCCCCACGCCCACGCGCTGGCGGAAGTTCACCCCCCGCTCCGGCTCACCCACGTCGAGGGCGGGATTGGTCCGCATGAGCTTGCATGATCTAGCTCTGTGGAAGGCAGAGCCCAACAGGCACTCAGCTCTGCGTATTGCCTAGTTTGGTGCTCCGGCTGGGTTACTCGGCGTTGAATGAGTAGCTGCCGGTGAGCTGGTTGTGGATTGTCACCGAGTAGCTCTGGCCGTTGGCGTTGGCACCTTCCACAAGCATGTCGAGCTCTTGGGCGTTGTAATAGCGGCTCAGACCCACGTACAGGATGAGCAGGAGGAAACCGCCCACGACTGCAATAGCGGTGACAATCTTCCACGAACTTACTGGGTTGGTCACGAATAGCCCTTTCCTGGGTAAGAGTCTTTCCTGCAGGTACAAACACGATAACAAGCGGGACAGTGCGTCTTGTCCCTTAACGGGCTGTGGGTGCACCCACAGCATGGGGCCAGTGGGCGGGAGGCAACTGGTGTTCATCGAGATCCCCGTCAACCATCTTCCAGTCTTCGGGTGCGCTGTCCCTGGGAGCGCCGAGGCCCCGTCAGTCTGGCTTTGGTTGGCGCGTCTCATCCTTTAAGGGCTTAAACCCGGCCTTACTGTCACTGCCGTTGCATCTGGGTGGCGGGTTTCTCCTTTAAGGGCTTAAGAATCCCCGTTGCTCCTGCTGCTTCCGGCAGCACGTGAAGCCGGACTTGGGGTCGCTGGATCGCCCGTCAGTCTGGCTTTGGATGATGGGTGACGCTGACATAAGGCTCGCAGGTTTTCCTGCGTAACTTGTTGCGAGCCGTGGGTGGTGTTGTCTGAAGGATCGCCGGTGTGCCCGCGAACCTTCCCTCGGTTGGCGGGTAGCGGTGTTGCCGCTGGTGGTAAGCCGTTTCCTTTCAGTTGTTGCTGTGTGTGTGGTGGCTGGGGTTAGCTGCTGTCGGGTGGTGGGTCTGGTGGCTGTTCTGGTGTTTGTGTTCCGGGAGGTTGTGCCGGTGCCTGCCGGTCTGGCGCTGGGTGGCTCTGTCTTCCGGTTTGCTCCGGTGATCCTTGGGCAGGGGCTGTGGCCTGTGCCTTTGCGGCTGCTTTTTCGGTGTTGAGTCTGGCTAGTGCTTCTTGGTATTCCGGCATTGCGGTTATCGGTGCACCCCAGGGTGGG